>CAIKID010000272.1 GCA_903827345.1 uncultured Actinomycetes bacterium
CGCGAGATATTTCTCGCGGGGTTTTTATTTAGATCTCTTACTTCTTAAATAGGAAGAGGCAGAGAATCACAAAATTGAAAAGACTTAATATTACAAAGAAGAGACCCGTCACAAGCAAATTGTTGGAGTTCTTGGCAATACTAAGACCTAGCTGCGAAATATCGTCGACTTCGTGCATCGTGCGAGTAAGCGCCCGGCTGTCGCGGATTGAAGCGAGCATTGCCGTGACCGAGAAAACGCCGCCTGCGGCTACCAAACCGATGGCGAAAGCCTTGAGATCTGCAGGTGACTTGTAGGTCAACTTTCCGGTGGTCGTCAACGCTAGAACCGCCGCCAATAGGATGGTGGGGGCGAGTTGCGAGGTGATCCGTTGGGAGCGCTGCCCATTCCAAATTTGCAGCAAATCCTTTTCACGTATAGCCATGATCAAACCTCCGGTCTAAAGTAATAGGTGCTACCTTACTATGAAGGAGAAAATCTAAAGATGCATGCATGGACGTGGTTCGCTATCGCCGGAGTTTGCGCGGTCCTAGAAATTCTCAATCTCAGTCTCGTCTTCGCTTCCTTCGCCGTGGGAGCCCTTTTTGCAGCCCTGGTGCGGCTTGGAACACCGAACGTGGCTGCCCAATGGATTGTTTTTGCATTGGTGACAGTCCTAACCCTGCGCCTCAAGCCGCTCCTCACCCGCTATATATTCCGAAAGACACCACCATCAGATACCGGGATCCAAGCGCTCATCGGCCAGAAAGCTGTTGCCACTTCGCAGATCTCCGATTCCGCCGGAACTATCTCTCTCAAGAATGAAACATGGACCGCGCGCTGTGAAAGCGGCGTTATCGCAGCTGGACAGAGCGTGACTGTAACTGGAATTGATGGCGCCGTAGCAGTTGTCATCTCAAGAACTGATTCTCAAGTCAACTAAGGAGTAACAATGGCCCTACTGATTGGACTTGGCGTAGTAGTTCTTCTCGCCATCCTTTTCACGATCGGATCAATTCGAATCATCCCGCAAGCTAGTGCAGGAATCGTTGAACGCCTGGGTAAGTACCACAAGACTTTAGAACCAGGGCTCAATTTGATTGTGCCGGGTATCGATCGCCTCCGTCCCCTTGTGGACTTGCGCGAAAAAGTAGTTTCCTTTCCGCCTCAGCCAGTTATTACTGAAGATAACCTAGTAGTCAGCATCGACACAGTTATTTATTTCCAAGTTACTAATCCAAAGTCAGCTACCTACGAAATTGAGAATTACATTCAGGGTATCGAGCAGTTAGTAGTCACTACTCTCCGTAACTCTGTTGGTGGATTAGATTTAGAGAAAGCCCTGACTTCCCGCGACCATATCAACGCGATCTTGCGTGGAGTGCTCGATGAAGCCACGAGTAAATGGGGCGTGCGCGTTAATCGAGTCGAGATTAAGGCGATTGAGCCACCTCCCAGCGTGCAAGAATCAATGGAAAAACAGATGCGTGCAGACCGCGACAAGCGTGCCGCAATCTTGACCGCCGAAGGTGAAAAGCAGAGTCAAATCCTTCGAGCTGAAGGAAATCGCCAAGCCGATATCTTGCGTGCAGAAGGTGAAGCACAGGCCCGCGTGATTAATGCAGAAGGTGAAGCCACCGCCATTGCCAGAGTCTTTGATGCAATCCACAAAGCTAATCCCGATGAAAAGGTCCTGGCTTACAAATACCTCGAGCAGCTTCCTATCATTGCCAATGGCACCGCGAGCAAACTCTGGATTATTCCAGCAGAACTCTCTGGCGCTGCTGCTTCGATTATCAAGGCTTTTAAGCTGCAGTAATTCAAGTCAAGTATCGCCTGCAACTTCTTCAAGTGCTTATTTTTTAGACCCTTTACACACTCTTAAAAAAACTTGAGTGCTCACACTCGTCATTTATTAGTTCAGCCATACCGTCATTCAAATGGCAGGTATACATTGAACACATGTTGATTTGTAACCAAAACCCTTGTCCTTCAAGGTTTTTGCAGATGCCGCTCGTTAAGCGCGGTGCTACTAGGCGAGGTGCGCAATGAACATCGAACAATACGAGCGAATGAGGACTGGAGAAGGCTTTGTCGCGGCACTTGATCAGAGTGGTGGAAGTACCCCAAAGGCGCTCCACCTGTATGGCATCGACGAATCTCAGTACTCCACGGAAGAGCAGATGTTTGACCTGGTGCACCGAATGAGAACCCGAATTATTACTAGTCCGGTTTTTAATAGCGAGCGGATTCTTGCGGCAATTCTCTTCGAGATGACGATGGAACGACTCATCGAAGGAATTCCGACGGCCGAATATCTCTGGCACCGCAAGGGGATTGTGCCCTTCCTTAAGATCGATAATGGGCTACAGCCCGCAATTAATGGGGCTTCGCTCATGAAGCCCATCCCTGAACTCACCACTCGGTTAAAGAAGGCTGTTGGGTATGGAATCTTTGGAACCAAGGCGCGTTCGGTTATCCATGAGTCCAACTCCGCTGGAATTAGCGCCTGTTTAGATCAACAATTCGAGATTGCCCACAGAGTTTCAGCAGTTGATCTCATCCCTATCATCGAACCGGAAGTAGATATCAAGAGCCCAGAGAAGAACTGGATTGAGCACATCTTAAAGCGCGAACTCCTAGAGGCTTTGGATTCACTCGATAGTTCGCAGAATTTCATTCTGAAGCTAACTCTCCCCGATGAAAGAAACTACTACGCCGAATTATTGCGCCACCCTCGGGTAATCAGAGTTGTCGCTCTCTCCGGCGGATACACCCAAGTTCATGCCGACGAACTTCTCGCACAAAACGATGGGTTAATTGCTAGCTTCTCGAGAGCCCTGACAGAGGGGTTAAGGCAGCAACAGAGCGAGAGCGAATTCGACAACGCCCTAGATAGGTCAATTCAGCAGATATACACCGCCTCCGTTAAATAGGGATATAACCTTCTGGGATGAGAATTTTGATCAAGGTTGTGCGTAACTTTGTCATCGTCGTGATAGCGCTCTTTATCGGACTCTCCGCTTTCTTCCACTACATCCACTATCCCAACGTGATCGCAGCTGTTCGACTTGGATTAGCTCCCGCTTCGAAGACTCCGACGCTGATGCCTTGGCACACTGTCGCGCCATCCACGACTCCCGTAATTTGGCCAACTGGGACGGAGCAGATGCCAGCCACCGTGAAATACCAAGGACAGTCCTTGACCTGGGATCAGTTCCTACAAAAGTCGTACACCAATGCATTTCTCGTTGTGCGCAACGGTGTCATCACCTATGAGTACTACAACACCAAAGCTGGGATGACGAAAACTTCGCAACTTCCTTCTTACTCCATGGCAAAAACTTTAACTTCGCTCGTGATCGGACAATTGGTTACCCAAGGAAAGATCCGCGAGTCTGACACCTTTGTTTCATTCTTCCCGCAATGGAAAACGGGTACCTCCTTCGACAAGGTCACGATTCAAAGTCTGCTGGACATGGAAGCTGGAGTGGGCGTTACTGATAACTATCCCAATGGCCCGATGGGCTGGGGCGTTGGAATCGCCCAGATGTATGCCACGACGGATGTCAACTGGTTCATGTCCCACAATCGCATGATGCTTGAAGCACCAGATACCAAGGCTGACTACCGCAGCATAGATACGCAGATGTTGGGACTCATGATTCAAAAAGTAACCGGTGGAACTGTCTCCAATTACTTCAGCAAGAACATATGGCAACCTGTCGGAGCAACAACAGCGGCAACCTGGAATGTGGACCACGTCAACGGCCACGAAAAGACATTCTGCTGTTTCAATGCAACTGCACGCGACTACGCGCTCATCGGTCAACTAGTTCTTAACAATGGCAAAGCAGGCGGACAAGAACTCATTAGCCCCGCTTGGATGAAGAGAATTTCTACACCGGTCGTGAAGTTGGATTATGGCTGGGGTTATGGCGCTCAGGTTTGGCATCCCTACCCTGGTATTGACTTAGCTGAAGGCTTACACGGCCAGCAGATCTTTATGGATCCCGCTACCAAGACTGTCGTCGTGAAACTCAGTGACTATCCCAATGGAGATGATCCACAAGATGCGATCTCATCTGTGCTTTATCAGGTAGACAAAGCAAAGAAATAGATTTCCCTCTACTCGCTTTTCGAAAATATCTTCAGCAGCGCACTAATTGGCTTACCTGCCTCTGATGGATGACGAAATTTAAGCCCCGGGTTTACTTTGTAACTGTTGCGTCGGCCCACTCGGGAAATAGTCACATAACCAGATTCCTCTAAATCGGCCAATATCGCCTGAGCGCTTCGCTCGGTGATGCCCACGGTGTCAGCTATATCTCGCACCCGCGAATCTGGATATCGACTGAGGTGAATCAGGACGTGACCATGGTTGGACAAGAAGGTCCATTCCCGGCTGATTTCTGAGGGCTTCATGGATTTAGCATAGCAGCAGTTTGACACATGAATTCTATTTCAGGTATTCTATTTCAGACAAAGGAGGCAATATGTCCAATTCATGGTCGTTAGCGAGCGCTAACCTCACATCCGTAGCAGTTCTCGTTTTCGTTCTCGGGTTTATAGGTGCCCGCATAAAAAGTGATGTCCGAATCCCCGAACCCATCTACCAAATGATCTCTATCTACCTACTCTTCGGCATCGGGCTCAAAGGTGGGCACGCACTAAAATCTGTCACCGCTGACAGCTTCGTGAAGCCAGCACTAGCCACCCTGGCCCTGGGAATAGCTATCCCAGTGACGGCTTTCTACGTCCTCAAGCTAATTCGCAAGGTCAACGATATGGACCGCGGCGCTATCGCGGCTCACTACGGTTCCACCTCTCTGGTGACTTTCTCCGCTGCTCTGCTCTACCTAGATAACAGCAAGATCCACGTCGAGGGGTTCGCTACCGCTCTGCTTACGCTACTTGAAATCCCCGGGGTAGTTGTCGGCGTTTATCTCGGCTCACGCAAACTGCAACAAGAGGTGCAATGGGGCAAGACCCTCCAAGAAGTTCTGACAGGCAAAACGGTTCTTCTCCTTGTGGGCGGACTGGCGATTGGTGCAACGACCACGCAGGCGGGCTTCCTTAAGGTAACTCCCTTCTTTATCGACCTGCAGAGTGGCTTCTTGGCACTCTTCCTGCTCCACCTGGGCTATCTCGCCGGGAGCAATTGGGGCGAGATCAGAAAAGTTGGGGCTTCGGTCGCGCTCTTTGGAATAATTTTCCCAATTGGGGCTGGAACTCTTGGAGTCAGCGTTGGTCACTGGGTTGGTCTATCAATCGGTGGCGCAACCATCTTGGGTGTCCTCTGCGCTAGCGGTTCATATATCGCGGCTCCCGCTGCAGTATCAGTGGGGCTACCCAAGGCGAATGCTTCATTAGCACTCATGTCGAGTATTGGAGTTACCTTCCCGTTCAATCTCATTGTGGGGATTCCGCTCTACTTAGAAATCGCCAAGGCGTTTCACTAAAGAGATACCTCGAATTACCTCGCGTGTAGAACCTACGCGCGGGTTGTGTTATCTCTAGCCTTTTAATGAGCCTTGAGTTAAGCCACGTGTTATCTGCTTATTAAAAGCTACGTAAAGCACGATCATCGGCAACGTAACCATGGTGAGGGCAGCAAAGAGCAACTGATAATTGGTTTCATATCGCGATGAATATGTCAGAAGGCCAGCGGGCAAAGTCTTCAGCGATTCATTTTGAATATACAGCAAAGCGAGAAGAAATTCGTTCCATGCTCCGAGCGCCGTAAAAATAATCACGTTCATGAGCGCTGGTCTAATAATCGGCAGCATCAAAGTCCTATAGGTCTGCAAATCGCTAGCCCCATCTATTCTGGCCGCTTCGAAAAGTTCCTTGGGAAGTGAATCGATGTAAGTCTTTACCAACCAGATCGCTAAAGGCAGACCCATTGCCGTGTAAGGAATGATCAATGCGAAACGAGTATCTTTCAAATGCAGGTAATCAAACATCTGATTCTGCGCAATAAAGTAAGCTTGTATTGGAAGCAGTAAACCAAGCAAAAATAGCCCAGTAATGAATCTATTGCCTTTGAATTTAAGGCGGCTAAGCGCAAAACCTGCCATCGAGCTCGTAAATAGGACAATAACTACCGTCACCAAAGTTACGATAAAACTATTGATCGCATAGAGACCTAAGCCGCCGTCACTCCAGCTCTGCTTAAAAACAGAGAGATCAAAGTGGGTGGGTAGCCCTAGTGGGTTCTGCGCTATCTGGCCATCGCTCTTGAAAGAGCTTAAAAACATCCAGATCAGGGGCAGAAGAGCTGCTAGAGCATATAAATAGATTAATCCAGAACCCAGGCGCTTAAAATTCTTCATCAGTATTCCAACTCTTCTTGCTTTCGACTCTGCCAGGTTCTGAAGCCGAGAGCAGCGAAGAGACCCACTAGTGAAATTAAAATAGCAAGGGCCGATCCATAACCTATCTCCCCATTAGCAAAGACAGTCTTCACTAAATATGTTGTAGGTACCTCAGTTGTGTTGTACGGACCGCCGTTTGTCATAACGTAGAACAAGTCGAAGCCTTGCACGCCTCCAGTGATGCAGAGCAATATCGCTACCGATGTCGACTGCTGGATCATTGGAACCTTTATCTTTCTGAAAATTTGATAGGCGCCCGCACCGTCAAGGGAGGCGGATTCAATGACCTCAGATGGTAAGCGGCTGAAAGCAGCAACAAAGATTGCCATAAAAAAGCCTGAATAGACCCATCCAGAGACCAAGCAAATAGAGAGGAGAGCAGTCGTTGGGTCCCCTAGCCAGACATGCTGCAAATTCGCAAGCCCAATATCAGCCAGAATTGAATTCAGAATTCCATAATCTGGGTTATAGATCGCGCTCCACAGAACCGCGATCACAACAGACGGCAGCATTACTGGAATGAAGAGTGAAATTCTTAGGAAGGTCGTATTTCTCCGGGAAGAGATGTACCCGGCCAAAATTAGCCCTAGCAAAACTTCAACAATCAAAGTCACTAGAATGTAAATCAGGACGTGGGCAAAGGTGGATTGAAATACTTGGTCTTTAAAGGCACGGACGTAATTATCAAATCCAGCCCATATTGGTTTGGCATATCCATCCCAGCGGAAGAAGCTAAGTCCTAGCGTGCCAATAAAGGGCGCGACCACCGCGAATAGATAAATAGCAAGGGCGGGGAAGAGTAAAAAGAGGAGTCCAGATTTATTGCTTGGTTTCAATCTAGACCCCTCTATCCATTCTCAAATTACTGTGCTCAGTTATTACTTGGCTTTCACGGCGGCTTCTGCCTGATCGAGCGCGGCTTGTGGGCTCTTAAACCCATCAAGCACTTGAGCGGTCGCCGTATTTAAGGCATTCGCCACTTTGAGGGTGTATCCCGTATCTGGTGGGGCAACCAAAGTCACGCCGGACTGCAGTAGATCCACCATTTGTTGCGAGAGTGGGTCGAGCTTTCCAGATGCACTTGCCTTTGCCACTGGAGTGAAGCCTGCTTTCTGCCAAGCGGTGACTTCGGTCGGCGTAAAGGCATCTTTGAGAAATTCCAAGGCCTTGGCTTGTTTTTGACTCTTGGCATTGACGATGTAACCCGTTGTCACACCCATGACACTGTTCTGGTTGCCAACTCCCCCAGCGACTGCTGGTAAATTGAACCAGCTCATATGGAATTTAGCTGCTTGCTGTTGCTGGATTGCCACGATCCAAGAACCGATAGGCAACATTCCATATTTCCCAGTAAAGAAGAGCGAATAGCCCTGATTATCGCTAATCGAGTTGGCACTCTTATTAACATAGCCGTTCTTCTGTAGCGTCGACCAATAGCCCATCGCCTTAACCCAGGCAGGGGAATTGAGAGGTGACTTCGTGCTTAAGGTCTGATCATAAGACTTTTCGCCCACGATTCTTGAAAGTAGATGACCATTCCAGTTGCCAGCCACCCAAAGGTCCTTATTACCAACAGCAAATGGAGTAATTCCTAGCCCCTTGAGCTTCGCGCTCACAGCTAGTAATTCCGCCCATGTTTTAGGTATGGCGATCGAATATTTAGCAAAGATATCTTTGTTGTACCAGATCACATTTGTGACATCTGAGGTAAAAGGAACCATATAAATCTTCCCCCCGATTGTTGTCGAGGCAAATGACTTGGGCGTGTATTCAGCTGTGAGCCCACTGGAATTGATCAGGGAGGTTATATCTGCGGCATACCCCGCCTTCAACTTGTTCTGCAATCTCTGGCCAGCCCACTCGAAGTACACATCAGGTGCAGTGCCGCTCGTAAGCAGATTTTGCAGACCGATTGTTTCGTACAGATCATCATTTTGAATCTCGAAATCAACTTTCCAACCAGGGTTATCTTTAACAAATTGAGCGGCTGCAGCGTCCCAAATCTTCTTTCCATCGGTTCCATTGCTGCCAAATGCGATTCTCAACACTTTATCAGTTGAGCTAGCACTGGATATTTGCGGTGAAATCACCGCAGTAGCCAATACCAGTGAACTAAGAACTACCAAGATATTTCGAGTTCTCATTTCTTTCATCCCTCCTTGTAGTATTTTTCTGTCATTTTTTGATTCTGTCTACTGCCCACTTCAGTTCATCAATTAAGTCTCTAATCATCATCTCTAAGTGATCGCCAAAGACTCGGTAACGATTTGAATGTAATTCGTGCAATATTTGGGTCAATCTCTCTACGCTCTCTTCGTTTCTAGCGATATCGCCAAAATTTGGATTTTCTGCGAGCATCTGGGCTAGATAGGCGATAGCCCTACCACCCATTTCGTACTTAACCACCCAAGGGTGGATCTCTGACTGTAGAGCCTTGAGAGTGAAATTGGGACTCAGCAGCGTCTGCGAATTCATGGCGATCTCGGTACTCAACTCTTTCAGGAGTGCGCAGGCGCTGGTTGAATCCCTGGTACGCCACAAAAAAGCAGAGCGGCTGAGCACTATAGACACATCGGGGGAGGCATCTCCGTTCAAGCAGGAATCCTGAACGGTTCGCCCAAAGTGATGGAAGGCATCGCGCTCGGACTGCACGGCAAAGATCTCACTAACCGCAATATCCCACGCTTTATCTGGATCATACGAGTGCGGATCCACGAAGAAGAGAGCCAAAGTGCGCAGTGGAATCAACGAAGATTCAAAGAGTTCCATCGGGTTTGCCAAATAGCCGGACATATTTTCGATCATGGCGGGTTCACGTCCCCTAAGTGGCCCAATATGCAACTGGTACGTCATGGCAACATCATTTACCGGGTAATTATCCCAATAGAACGGTTTATGGTCTGTGCTTCTTACAAGAATAGCGGCATCGGCATATGTCAACGTCGGAGAACATATTTGCCTGCCAGTCCACATCAATTTTAGATCCGCATTCAAGCCAGTTCCAAAAGTAGAGATATATTCTTCGTTTCCAATTCCACAATATTGCGTGGGGCAAACAATGAATTCCATAGTAATACCTTGACTGCGAGCTCTTTCATACAAAGTATTCGTAAAATACAGTTGTGCATCGATAATGGTCGAGAACATTTTTTTATCACCATCAGTTTGTAGATCGCCCGGAATGTCATCCAAAAAAATTCCGACCAACGAGCAGCCAATTGAATTTAATTGAGATAGTCGGTGCATTTGCGAATCGAGATGCTGGGGGTTCGAATATTCCAACGTTAAACCGGGTGAGAGCGAAGTGCCAACATCAACCCCAACGCCTTTGCCCCGATCTACAAGGCTCTTTATTTGCGCGAGTGCCAATTCGCTAAATGGCTCTTGCCAATAAATCCGATGATTCGGCTGGTCCTTGGGCGAACAGAGAAAGGTATCCAACTTCCATTGCGCCAACAGGTCGATCATTCGCTCTCGCTGTCGCGGCGACCAGGGGTGCCCATAGAAACCCTCAATTACGCCGCGACGAATTACATTCTTCATGAAATTAGCCCAACTTTACGAAATCACTCCCCGGCTTTTGACATATCTGCTTCTGTCAAAGCCCCCTTCACTCTCTCCTGGTAGAAGGTAGAAGTGCCACGCATGCGACTTATGGCTGTGAAAGCGAGGGCTGCGACGACGGCAACAATAAAGGTAACTTTGACGGGGTTAGCGGTGCCTCCCCAAGTTTTGAGACCTATATAAACCAAAATAATTGCTCCTAACAAAGGCATGAGTACGCCCGTCAGAGCAACATTGAGGTTCGTCTTGGCGATCCCGCGCAGCATCCATGCAGCTGTGAGTGCGGTCAGGGCGTAATAGACAACGAACATCAATCCCAAGCTAGAAGCGAGATCGGCGACGATCGTGGACAAACTTCCACCAGACCAGACTTGAATGATGAACATAAGAAAGGATGGAACGCTCAATGCAGTAATTGCAAGCCACGGCATTTTGCTTTTGTCTCCCACGCGAGCAAATGCCCGCCATAGAACTCCATCGCGTCCCATAGAGTAACCAACGTTTCCGAATGTGATGATTGTTGTTTCAATTCCACCTAAGTAACCCGCCATGATGGCAAGAACTAGCAAATACCCCCAAGGGCGTCCTGCCAGTTGAAGTCCAAGAGTCGACATCCATGCAGAGTTCTTACTCATGTCAACGGGATTTACCGCTGAGAAGAATAAGGCTCCGAAGAAGATCGAGACGCCCATGACAGCGACCAGACTTCCGATTCCTGCGAGTCCAGGGTTGCGCCTAGATTTCTTGGTTTCTTCATTTACAACAACTGAAGTTTCCCAACCGGAATACCAAAATACACTTATGAGGAGCCCGGCAAGCAACCCGGTGCCTCCCCCAGCTGAATGGAGGCTAAACCAGTGAATGCTCGGGGTGCTGCCGGTGTGACGATGGGTTAACCCATGATGTAGAGCCATGAAGCCAAATATCGTCATTACGGTTAATTCAAAGGCAGTTATGGCCCACTGGAATCGAGCGGCCAATCGAATCCCCGTTGCAACGAGCAAGGTGATCAAAGCCAGAATGATCGACCCAATTACAGTGACCAGCCACTTGTTATTTGCGGCTGTCGATGAGAAAACTGTAAGGAAATTTGTGGCCGCTGGGATAATTGCAAATGAATTAGATACAACGAATGCAATCAGAATGAGAATGCCTACGAATGCACCGACCATTGGGTTCAAAATTCTTCCTACCCATGCATATGAGATTCCAACATCTGCGCGCCATCTATTGAGATGGTAGAAGGAGAAGGCGATAAAGATCATTGGAACGAAACCAACGAGGAGTGCAAGCAAGGCACCGTAACCAGAAACTCCTGCGATGCCACCTAAAACACCAGCGATACTTATGCCAGGTGCAGCGCTTGCAAAACCTAATACGATTCCATCCCAGAGTCCGAGAACGTTATGGGCTAATGAACCATGATCCTTATTCGAAGTGTGTGGCACTGATCTCCCCTATCATCAATTTCGCGAAAGGCTATAGATAGTTTGTATGCCCTGTCAACGGATTGATGCAAGTTTTTATCTATATAAAGGAATAATTTCAAAATACTTTGCGAATAGTCCTTGATTTCTCTGATCGCCACCCTGCATATTGGACGATAAAAAGACTTCTGCGTCTATCTCTTGACTTTGCAACTTTTGCACAACCCCTACAACCATTGCTTGAAGCAGTGCAGCTCCAACAACCGTGGAGGTGGGACCAACCTTAAACTCAACTCCTGGAATTTCAATCAGTGCGTCACCAGCAATGCCACAATTATCCAGAACAACATCAGCGTAATCGTGCAATTTCTTTCCGGCGCCTGCCCGCGCAGAAGAACTTCCCGCAGTATTCAAACTTGTTAGAGCGCATACGTGGGCTCCGATTTCGCGTGCCGCAATCGCAAGATCGATACTTACCTGATTTCCGCCTGAATTAGAGATGATAATTACGGTGTCACCACTCTTAATGGGGTGGCTGGAAAGGAGTTCTTTATATAAACCTGGTAGCCGTTCATTCTGGCTACCTTGGATCACATTCTTATGGAGCATTAACCGCTCGTCCAGAATGGGGTAGACCGAGGCGAGGCCACCGGCGCGATAGAAAATTTCTTCAGCAAGAAGATGCGAGTGCCCGGTACCGAAGGTGTGAATTAGTCCACCATTTTTCAAACTGTTACTAGCAAAATCAATCAGGATTTTCAGCGAATTGATGTTAGCTTCTTTTGCTAATTGTAATAATTCACTGACCTCATCTAAATATGAGCTTGATAAATTCGGAGCTTCCAATCGCGATAACTCTGCTTCGTCGTAGATATAGATGTCCCTGCTGAGATTAGGTATGACAGGCGAGGTGACCAATGCCTCTACACCGAAAATTGGAGTCGCGAACGGACGTTCGACCTTTAGCTTTGGATCTTTGAATTTAAGCAGGTTTGATATAGCTTGAAAATAGAAATCACTATGTGCAATCAATCCGCCAATGAGTTTTACTGAGGTGATCGCTGTTCTGCTTTGAGCAGCGCTGGCGATCTTCCAAATCTCTTCACATGCACTCTCTACAATTTCCTGAGCCACCGCGTCGCCACTCTCTGCAAGTCCGATAACATTCTGAGCAAACTCTGATATTGCTGGTACTGGTCGATCCAATTGATGAACAAGGTTGGTGAGATCAAAAGCACTGGTGTTAAAGTGCTTTAAGGCTGCCTCTAACAACTGCGTCTTTTCTCCTCGACCGTCGTGAAACTTAAGAGCGGAGTTAATACCTTCTTTTCCTAGCCAGAAAGCGCTGGCTTCATCCCCGTATAAATATCCGAGGCCACTGATCTCCACCAACTGGGAATCCACTTCAAAGAGGGCTGTCGTACCCGTTCCGATGGCGATCACTAAATCCTCACCCATTGAGCAGGCGAAATACGCAGCCAGGGTGTCGGTACTTAAAATGACCTTCTTAGTCTTAACCGATTTGATAATTGCGGAAACGATGCGATCTCGCTCTACTATTGCAACGGGAATTGCAGCCAGACAGATGGCAACTACGTCGAATGTCTCATCGCTGCGAGGCAGAGCGGCGCAAATAGCAGTAATCAGCCGCGCCGTCAGGTTGCCTGACCCATGGCCGACGCCGATAGATTCCAACGTTTCGACTGGCACCTCGGGCCTATGGATGACAGTCTGCAACTTCGTGCCACCGCAGTCCATTGCGATGTATTTCATAGCCGTTGGCCTCGCAGGGTTCAAGGAGGAATTTCCCCAATCAATTATGATTTATCAGTGGACTCCCTCAATCTTGCTCCAAATATTTCAATCAGGCAAGCAACGATGAATGATTTGCTACCTCTATTAAATGTCTGTTTACAAACGGGGAATTCCGGAGCGGATGCCACGGATCATTTCTTTGACCCCGAGATACTCGGCAGGGTCTATGTCGCGCCATATCTCGAATTCTCTCCAGAATTTTCCTTTGCAATCACCGCCCCTGAACCATGTGGGTACATACTCGCTGCCCTTGATACCAAGATATTCGAGGCCAAGCTTGCCGAGGACTATTGGCCTGCGCTGCAGGCTAGATATCAGTTTGCACACCCCAATTTCAAGCCCAGTGATTTAGAGATATTTTTTATGGTCCATAGTCCAGAAATTGCACCCGATGCGGTTTCGAATGAATTCCCGTCCCACATGCATATTGATCTACTTCCTAAAATCCAAGGTAAAGGTGTTGGCGGAACTGCGACTCAAATGCTCTTCGAAAAGCTCATCGCTGCAGGATCCTCAGGGGTACATCTCAGCGTAGGAATCTCTAACCTGCGAGCTCAAAGCTTCTATCGGAAGCTTGGTTTTAAAGACTTGCAAATTAAAGGCGACGCCTTACTCATGGGAAGAGCTTTTAACTAGAAATCCAAAGCCTTAAGAGATTCTGTGACCTCGCTCTTGCCTATATCTAAAACATGAGCCCACGAGTACCAGTAATCTTCTGCGATAGAAAACTCTCTCATTGCATAAAGAGTTTCTTCTATCTCCCGTGGTGTTATGCCCACATCTTCGGGTCGATGTAAAGTTTTGGCATTTTGCACGATTGACTTAACCCGTTGGTAATTATTACTTGTTAGCGCCGAAATAATCAGCACGCCCATTGTGACCAGCTCTCCATGCAAAATTGTTCGACCGGTAACATTTTCAAAGGTGTACGCAAAGAAATGTTCGCTTCCTTCTTCAAATCTGGCGTGGCCGACTTCATGGCTCAACCACCCATTTTCTCTATACAACTCCATCAAAGTTTTGATTCCATGAGTTGATTGCTTGGCAATCTCGGGAGCAATAGATTCCAAAACATCCATATACTTTAGTGATGCTTGAGCGGCCTCCGCGTCCCAGGGGATTGATTTTCCAAGTGAGGCGGCCATCTTCCAATCTGCATAGGCAGTGTGACAGGAAAGCACATCACCAATTCCCGCTGAAATAAATTGGCTAGGGGCTTCTTGCAATATTCGATAATCCACCACCACACGCTGAGGTATAGCATCTCCCTCATATCGAACTCTGCCATCTTCGCGAATTGCACACATCCGAGTAAAACATGCATCGACCGACGCTAGCGTCGGTACCTGAATGAGTGGAAGCCCCGTCTTCCAATTCATCCATTTGGCAACATCCATTGCCGAACCGCCACCTACTCCAACTATCGTCAGATCCCTGGGAATTGAACTAGCCAACTCATCGAGGGCAAAGGGTGAAAGATCGCGCGCTTCAATGACCATTTGCGGTGGGTTTCCAAACCGCTCCTTAATTGTCTCCCAAGGATTTCGTTGCATTACGACTACGGTCGCACCCAGCCGATCTCCCAAGCCGTCAAACAATCCTTGACCGTACTCCACCGGAAAGCCGTCCTTGGCTTCGAATTCAAAACTACTCATTTTTCTCCTTGGATCCATAATACAGAAGTGCAGAATACCTAAGAAAAGCTCACCCGCTTCGCCCACTCTCGATAGGCATCAGATAATTCTGTGACTTCAGCAATGGCGTGAATTTTCTCGCGGGCGCCTGAACGAGCGGCAAAGACATCAGCGATTGTGATGCCATGTTTTGGGCGATGGATGATTTCGATCGATGCACCTTTTTGGATGGATGCACCTTCAATAATTCGTAAATATGCACCGGAGCGGTTCGCCTCTGTGAATTCTTTTATCAGGGTCGGGCGATCCCAGAAGCCAGAGAATTTCCGGCAAGGGATCCGTGGCTCAGATACTTCGAGAAGTAACTCCCCTATGCACCATCGCTCTCCAATAAGCGCACCCGAAAGATCAAGGTCCAATGTGGTGAGATTTTCTCCAAATTGACCGGGCGCGATTGGCTTTCCGATCTTCCCCTCCCACCATTGCGCATCTTCTCGAGCATATGCATAAACCGCTTTGTTATAACCACCGTGATTGACTCGATCAACAACGGTGTCGCCTACCACGCCCTCACCGTGGAAAAGGACTGGCCCATCAACTGCTGCTTTGTTGATTCCCGTTCCTTCACCAGAGTCGGTCCAGTTTTGCGCCTGGCTCACTCTGGCGATATTTATGGAGAGCACTCGACCAGTCGCCAAATTCATGCAAGGAGTTTACCTCTGCGACTATTGGCTGGGAGGGTAAGAGCCAATTAGGCTGAGTGAGTAACTTTCTATCGAGAAGCGAGGATGAAAGTGAAGGAATTGGAGAACAAGGTCGCACTCGTCACGGGTGCAGGCAGAGGAATCGGGCGCGCTATAAGTCTCGCTCTGGCAGGTGAAGGTGCGCAACTTATTCTGGCGGGAAGAGATATTCCAGCTTTGAATGGCACTGCGGAACTGATTGCCTCATTAAAAGTCGCCCCAACACCACTTGTTTGTACTATTGATCTGCTTGATCTCGCCACCATAGAAAACTCTGTCACGCAATCTTTAGAAACCTTTGGCCATATTGATATTTTGGTGAATAACAGCGGCATTGCCGGCAAGGCCGCACCACTCTGGGAGTTAAATGAAGCCGAATGGGATGAAACTATCGACACAAATCTCAAAGGTCCCTTTCTGCTTTCGAAAGCAGTCATCCCTTCTATGATCTCTCGAAAATCTGGCTCCATTATTTTCATCGGATCTATAACAGGAAAACGCCCGCTCATAAATCGCAGCGTGTATGCCGCCTCCAAACTTGGCATGTTGGGAATGGTGCGCACCTTAGCTTTAGATTTAGGTAAGCACGGAGTGCGAGCAAATCTCATCTCGCCTGGATTCGTTGCTGGTCCACGATTGGATAGCGTCATTGCTCAGGTCGCAAAGCAGGAAAATAGAACACCTGAAGAAGTGACAGCCTCTTGGCTAGAAATGGTACCTACCGGCAGATTTGTGACTCCAGAAGAGGTCGCGCAAGGCGTGCTATTTCTTGCATCCGATCGATCAGGCTTCACAACTGGTGAAGATCTAAATATTTCGGGTGGCTTGGTAATGTACTAGAGCGCTCCTGGCCTCAAATTCAGGGCAAGTAGAATAGGCAGAGGTATTGACACATTCGCCGGCTCCATAGAGAATTCAGAGTAATTCTGAGAGCCCTGGAGGCACAAATGGCGTTCGATCGTTCAAGATTTGATCACATTGGTGTCATCACCGAGGAGAAACAAGAAGATGAAAATTTCGTGGAAGCAA
>CAIKID010000273.1 GCA_903827345.1 uncultured Actinomycetes bacterium
CGATGAAGTGCTATTTATTACCGATGTTGCTGGAATTTACAGAGGTTGGCCCGACCTTTCGACGCTCATCGCAGAAATTTCTCTCGCTGAACTGGAAGAGATTGCCCCAACATTTGCTGATGGCATGGCTCCGAAAGCACGGGCAGTGATCACCGCGCTCTCTTCGGGAGCTGCAAAGGCACGCATAATCGACGGCAGGAATATTTCGAATCTTGAATCGGCTCTACATAGTGTCGGTGGAACGGTGGTAAAGGCATGAAGAACCAAGAGCGTTGGCATGCAGCGATGCAGAATAATTACGGAGTTCCACCGATCACCCTGGTAAAAGGGAGGGGCGCCGAGGTCTGGGACGACAACGGCAAGCGCTACCTAGATTTTCTAGGAGGCATCGCAACTAATGTTTTAGGACATGCGCACCCGGTCATCGTCAAAGCCGTCTCCAGCCAGATCGGTAAATTGGGCCATGTGAGTAATCTCTATTCACACAAGCCGGCTCTCGAATTAGCTGAAAAGTTACAGGACCTCGTCAACGAACCCAGCGCGCGGATATTTTTCTGCAATTCTGGCGCTGAAGCCAATGAGGCAGCGATAAAGATTTCGCGACTCACCGGACGGAATGAAATTATTGCGGCTTCCGGTGGATTTCATGGAAGAACCGCGGGAGCCCTTTCAATCACCGGGCAAGACTCGAAGCGCACTCCATTTGAGCCACTCCTTGCAGGAGTTAAATTCGTGGAGTTTGGTGACGCGGCGGCGATGCGAAAAGTGGTCTCTAAAAAGACTGCGATGGTAATTATCGAAGCTGTACAAGGTGAAAATGGCGTGGTAGTTCCTGATGTTGGATATCTGCGCAAGGTGCGCGCAATCTGTGATGAATACGGCGCACTCTTGGCAATTGACGCAGTACAAACTGGCATGGGCCGTACGGGCGAGTGGTTCGGATACGAGCCCGAAGGCATCAAGCCCGACATTGTTACTCTGGCCAAAGGCCTCGGAGCTGGTCTGCCTCTAGGCGCAATGATTACTCTGGGGGATAGGACTCCTGCATTCAAACCCGGGGAGCACGGATCAACATTCGGTGGAAATCCTGTGTCCTGTGCCGCTGCCAACGCCGCCATCGATTTCATTGTCAAGAAGGATCTGTTGAAGAAAGTTTCTACATCCGGAAAGTATTTAAAGGTAATGCTGGTAAAGGTTCCTGGAGTCGTTGAGGTTCGTGGTCGAGGTCTGCTGTTGGGCATCGTTCTTGACTCCAATGTGGCAACCGCGGTGGTAGCGAAAGCAATGAGTAATGGCTTGCTCATTAACGCCACGGGTAAGAATGTAATTCGGATTGCGCCTCCACTCATCGTAAGTAAGAAGGAACTCAGCGAATTCATCAAAGTATTCACCCGTACGTTGAATGAGGTGCTCAATGGTTAAGTCACTCAGCAACGCGACCGAGAAAAGAAAGCGGATCATTCACGATCTAGTGAGTGCAGGAAAGATCCACTCACAGGCCGATCTCGTTCGTGAACTCAAGGCAAAGGGATTAGTGGTGACTCAGGCGACTGCCAGCCGCGACCTGCAGGAGATTGGCGCTATGAGAAGTACGAATCGTAATGGAGAGGTTCGGTACATCTTGGAGTCACCTGCAAAATCGACATCCTCTGCGGACTTGATTTTAACGATCGCTTCGAGTGCCAATACCGTTGTTCTGCGCACGCCTCCGGCCGCCGCTCAATTTGTTGCAAGCACATTAGATGCCGCAATTCTGGCCAAGGAATTACCTATGGCAATTGGGACAATAGCGGGCGATGACACAGTTTTAGTTATTGCATCCACGGCGACGGGCGGCTCTGCTCTCGCCAAGAAGATTGCAACAATGTTTGGAAAGGGAAAATAATGTCTCTATGGGGTGGACGTTTTGCAACGGGACCAAATGAATCGGTGGCCAAACTCTCCAGAAGCGTGCAATTTGATTGGCGCTTAGCTCCCTACGACATTCGAGTAAATATTGCTCACGTCGCTGGACTGAAGCGCGCTGGGATTCTTAACAGCGAGGATGCAGATCGGATCACGCAAGCGCTGAACGAGCTTTCGCTAGAAGTAGCTTCTGGCGCCTTCACATACATTGAGAGCGATGAAGATGTTCATAGCGCTATTGAACGAGGATTGGTCGGCAAATTAGGCGACCTAGGCGGTGCTCTGCGAGCAGGGCGTTCGCGCAATGATTTAGTCGTAACGGAATTCAAGTTGTATCTCATAGATCATCTTCTCGAGGTGGCCCATGAAACCTTGGAATTGGTAGAAACGATTGATACCGCTGCAACCGGTCAAATGGGTTTAGTTGCTCCAGGTTTTACGCACTTGCAACATGCACAACCGATTCTCTTCTCTCACGAATTGGCAAAACACTCCCATGCCTTTTTGCGGGATGTCGATCGAATGAGAGATTGGTTAACGCGCAATTCGATTTCGCCCTTGGGATCTGGAGCCTTGGCAGGTTCTTCGCTCGTTCCTAACCCAGAGATCATCGCCGCAGAGCTGGCTTTCCAAGGCGTTACACGCAACAGCATCGATGCCGTGAGTGACCGAGATTTTGTGGCAGAGGCGTTATTTATCTTTGCCATGCTGGGGGTTCATCTATCGCGTATCGGCGAAGAATTCACCATTTGGAATACTCAAGAATTCGGTTGGGTAACTCTCGATGATGCCTTTTCCACGGGCTCCTCGATCATGCCGCAGAAGAAGAACCCAGATATCGCGGAGCTAGCGCGCGGCAAGGCGGGACGATTCATCGGAAACTTAACCTCCCTGCTGGTCACACTTAAAGGTCTGCCCTTCGCGTACAACCGAGATTTACAGGAAGATAAAGAACCAATCTTCGACTCCGTGGAAGAACTCTTGGTCTTGCTCCCCGCGGTAAGGGGAATGATCGCTACGGCGGGCTTTAACTCGACCGCAATTTCAAAGGGGGTCCTCGACGGGCATGCTCTAGCCACTGAAATCGCTGACTTCCTCGTGCGAAATGGCCTTCCCTTCGCCCAAGCGCATGAGATTTCTGGAAAGGCCGTGGCCTTGGCTGAGTCGAAAGGTCAGGAGGTGCATGAACTCACAGATATCGAGTTTGCTGGGATAGATAAGAGGCTGACCACTGAACTCCGGTCGGTCCTCTCTGCCCAAGCAGCGCTTGACTCGCGCACTTCGATCAATGGCACCTCGTCCAAGAGCGTTACGACCCAACTGGCGCAACTAGATACGAAAATTCGTGGATATTCCAGCTGGATTGCCAGCGAGCGCAAACGCTTTTCGGGCATGATGGGCGCATGAC
>CAIKID010000274.1 GCA_903827345.1 uncultured Actinomycetes bacterium
CGCACCAAAAAAAGTTAGCTGATACATAGCCATACCAATAGCCGAGAGCCATAGATCACGTTTATCCATTTTCTGGTGAGTACGTGGCATGAAACGTGTGAAGCACCATAGTAAGAGGGCACCGCATAGAAGGCGTGCACTACCCACTGCCATTGTAGAAATTCCGTGGGGGCCTAACGCTTGCGCAGTTCCTGTAGACCCAAAAAATATACCCGCGACAATCAACGCACCATAACGCGTGCGCATAACTATTGACCTGTGATCGGTGCTAGTAACTTCATCAAGATGCTGGGTCTGCCCGTAACGCGCTCTTCCGTATCAGCGGCTTCGGAAAGCTTTATTGCGGCGTTAACTCCAAGCCAACGCAATGGTTCAGGTTCCCAGAGTCGACTTCTCCATTGGATAAACGGTAACTTGGTTCGACGGGTTTCTTTGTGAGTAACAAGATCTGCCATAGCTGCAGCGGCGAGATAGGCGAGCGTAACGCCATCTCCTGCATACCCACCGAGTTCGCCGTACTTGCCATCAAATCGCACGTAGGCCGCCCAATCGCGAGTAACAGCTACCGCCCCACCCCACGCATGAGTGAATTCATAGTCACGCAGAATAGGAAACCATCTCCTAGCCATCACGCGGATTTGCTCGTGCATACCGGCGAGTGATTCATTGGCATCGCTTCGACGTGAGCCCCAAATGTATGGTGCACCTCGCCCTCCAATGGCCAACCGGTTGTCAGCGGTGCGTTGGGCGTAAGTCACTAAGTGAGCATTTTCCGCAAAAGTTTCTCGGTTAGCAATACCTATCTCGTCAAAGACATGATCCGGCAATGGTTGTGTTGCAACCATGAGAGAGTAGATAGGTAGTTGTTCGCGGGTATTCGCGTGGTAGGCCTCAATGGCTCGAACCACAGCGTTGGCTGCAATGAATCGATCTCCGACAATCACCTGATTATCGGCAGAGAAAGTTGCCGTGGTGTTTTCAAAAATTGAAATTCCTCGTCGCTCTAAGGAAAGAGCCAATCCCACGATCAGTGCTGCCGGATTTATCACTGCGCAATGAGGAGTGAACGCTGCGCCAATCGCGCCATTCATGTTGATCTTTGCACGCGTTTGGCTTTCGTCAAGAAGGATGTAACCGTCCTCTAGACCATCGCGCAACCTACTCATTTGTGCGGCATTGCGGGCGATCTGCAAACTTCCACCTTTATGAAAATCGCAATCAATGTCTTGCGAGCGTGCGAATTCACCGATCTCATCGATACTCTCGCGCAACTGTGTATGCAAACTTGCAATAATCTCGGCAGAAAAATGCGAAATCATTTTGTCATCGTTAATCGGGTACAGAGCCGAAGCCCATCCACCGTTGCGTCCACTTGCTCCGGAGCCGACGGTAGATTGTTCGATAACGGCAATTTTTAGATCTGGATTAATCGTATTGAGATGATGAGCGCACCACAGCCCACTAAATCCGCCTCCGACAATGACGACATCCCACGATTGATCGAGAGGTTTTGTTGCGAATTCGGGGTGATCAGTAAGGGACCACCAAAGACTCATGGGCTTATTATTACCCTATAACCCACGTTGCAATGTAATCGGGGATGGAAAGACCGGGTTTGAGATTATCGGCGGCAACAGCAATCCCATACGAGGAGTGAATGGGCAAAATTCCTGCCCATACATCTGCCTCAAGATCGGATTCAAGGTCATCAGGTTGCCCGTCAGAAACTTTGATCGATATCTCAGTCAGAGGAAATGCTAGAACGGTGGTGGCTTGCACTTCCTTTGGCAATGAAGCCCGAAGTTCGGATCTCCTATGAGGGAAAAGGTGATCCGTGAGAATCTCAAGGGCTACGTTCTTTTCTTCACCCTCCAGGACTCTTGCACTGCCAAGGGCCATCAAGGATTCATAGTGCATGGAGGATTCGAAGGCCGATCGTGCCAAAACCAACGCATTGAGATGCGTGATTGTGAGGCAGGCAGGCGTGCCTTCGCTTAAATGTTTGAAAAGTCGTGACGCCGTGGACCCATGTAGGAGAACTTCTTTGCCGTATGGAGAGCATGCGACGGGCAGCGAGTAGGGCTGCCCGTCCACAACAATGGCAACATGGGCGATGAGTGCACGACTTACTATCGATCGAGCAACATCTGGGTCGAAACTTTGTTTCTGCGGTGCGCGATGCACCTTAGTGCGATCACTCATCAGAAGATCAGGGAAGAAGCTTCGGTAAGAACGGTGCGCAGAATTGATTCGATTTCATCGAAGTGACTCTGGTCGCATATAAGTGGTGGA
>CAIKID010000275.1 GCA_903827345.1 uncultured Actinomycetes bacterium
TACCCGATCCGGCAACTTTGGGTTCACGCATGTCGGGAAAGACTTGCGCCGGGGTTCAAGTAAAAGGGCTCGATAAGAGTGGCAATCCAAAAGCTGTGTATATCTACAACGTCGTCGACAATGCTTTTTCGATGGGCGAATACGGAGATCAAGCTGTGGTCTGGCAGACAGCGATTAATCCCCTGATTGCCCTCGAATTGATTGAGCGCGGGGAATGGAAGCCAGCCGGCGTTAATGGACCCGAGTGGTTCCCAGCCGATCCATATTTGGCGATGCTCGAGTCGTACGGAACAAGTTGGCATATGCGGGATGAATCGATCGAGGGAATAGAGCGTTAGTCGATGTAAGAAGTAGTACCTAGTTCTAAGATTTTCATATTACCTACGGAGGGCGGTTGGAAATGTCGATAGAGATCTCCAGGAGAAACTTGCTGAAGACTGCCGGTGGCCTAGGAGCAGCTTCGCTCTTGAGCCTAAATAGCGAAGAGCTTGCGCAAGCGGCTTCGAAGACCAACACGGTGCGTTTTGCCAACTGGTCTCTCTACCTCGACTACGACAACAAGTCTAAGAGTTATCCGACATTGGTGGATTTCACTAAGAAGAGTGGCATCCCGGTTAAATACATGGAGGTCATCGATGACAACGACACCTTCACCGCTAAGGTCACACCGCAACTTCGCCTCAAGAAGGACATTGGATATGACATCGTCGTTCTGACCGAGTGGATGGCTGGGCGTTGGATCAGCGGTGGCTATGTCACCAAATTTGACGATGCAAAGATCCCAAATAAGAAGAATGTACTTCCATATCTGTTGAATCGTCCTATGGATAATGGCCGGCACTATTCGCTGCCTTGGGCCGGAATCATTGCGGGCTTTGCCTGGAACAATCAGAAGAATCCAAAGGGCATCCACACCATGGAGCAGCTCTTCGCTCCCGCCAATAAGGGCAAGGTGGAAGTTCTGTCCGAAATGCGAGACACGATTGGTCTGATCATGTTGTGGCAGGGAACGGATATCAGCAAGCCTTTTAGCCAAGACAAGTTCATGAACGCTATCGACTATATGAAGAAGATGATCCATGATGGCTTCATCCGTCAGGTCAAAGGTCAGAGTTATCAAGAGGATTTGATCAGTGGAGATGCTGTGGCGGTGATCGGTTGGTCAGGAGATATCAGCCAACTCAATTCACAGAACTCAAACCGATTTGGGTTTGCGGTACCTGAGTCAGGCGGTACCTTCTCAACTGACAATATGATGATTCCAAAATTATCGCCCAACAGGGTGAGCGCCGAAGCGGTCATCAATAATTACTATGACCCGACCGTTGCTGCTCGCGTGGCCAACTACATTAACTATGTCTGTCCTGTGGGTGGCGCTCAGCAAGCTATGGAGAAGATCAATCCTGCTCAAGTCCATAACAAGCTGATCTTCCCTGATGCAGCGATGTGGAAGAAGCTCGTGGTTTTCCGCGATCTCACTCAAGCAGAGCAGATCTCCTTCTCGACGGCATTCCAGAAGGCCAGCGGTAACGCATAGTGGTCGATGCTTCTTCATCAGCACACGGCGATCTTGTACTCAAAAATCTCACCAAGACTTTTGGCGAGTTTGTAGCCGTCGATGATTTAGACCTGGTGATTCCAGAGGGTTCTTTCTTTGCGCTCCTTGGACCTTCCGGCTGCGGCAAAACCACCACTCTGCGCATGGTCGCAGGGTTAGAGGAGCCAACCTCCGGAACTATTTTCATCGGGAAATCAGAAATCACCTACGAGAAGCCCTACAAACGTCCGGTTAATACCGTCTTTCAGAATTACGCACTATTTCCCCATCTCTCTATTTACGAGAACATTGCCTTCGGGCTGCGTCGTCGCGGCGTGAAGGATGTAGACGATCAAGTGCAGAAGGCGCTCGATCTCGTCGAACTCACCCACTTGGCTTCGCGCAAGCCAAACCAACTTTCTGGGGGACAGCAGCAGCGCATTGCGCTGGCGCGCGCCATTGTTAATCGTCCCGCTCTCTTACTTCTCGATGAACCACTAGGAGCTTTGGATCTCAAACTTCGTCGCGCTATGCAGATCGAACTTAAGTGGATTCAGACTGAAGTCGGAATCACCTTCGTGCACGTTACTCACGATCAAGAGGAGGCCATGACTATGGCCGACACAATCGCGGTGATGAATGAGGGCAAGATCGAACAGATGGGAAGCCCAGCAGATCTTTATGACAATCCACGCACATCATTCGTGGCCAACTTCTTGGGTCAATCAAACTTAATTAAGGGCTCTATCGTGGACTCTTCTGGCGATTCCGCTGTTGTCGATATCTTTGGAACGAAGATAGGTCTTCCAATTCCTCGAAATCACGCACACGACTCTTCGGTCTTGGTTGGCATTCGCCCCGAGAAGATTCGCATTGCACCTATCGGTTCTCACATGACGGGAAATATTCTCGAAGGTGGCGTCATTTCGGATGCTTCCTACATTGGCGTGAGTACTCAATACCAGGTTGAAATGCCGTGGGGCCAAGAGTTGATGGTCTTTGAGCAGAACGATGATGGAACCCCGCCGCTCTCTAAAGGGGACCCCGTCGTATTGTCGTGGTCACCGATATTTACCTTCGGATTGGCAGGAGATCAGGATGTAAACGCTGGATCGGAAGCACATCCGGAGAGCGAATGAGCACCGCACTTTTACACACAGGCACTCACGAGAAGAAGCCCGTTCTAACTAAGAAGAAATTATTGCCATATTGGTTGCTTGCTCCTGGACTTATCTGGCTCATCATCTTCTTCCTCGTTCCGATTTATCAGTTGATAAGCACCTCGACTCAGACGCAAGGCTATGGAATCGGCACATATGTACAGAGCTATCGCTTCGCCAATTTCATCGATGCGATTACCTCTTCCAAGGCTCAGTTATTTCGCTCCTTTGAGTATGCATTTCTCGCAACCTCTTTTGCTCTCATCATTTCGTATCCGTTGGCATATGCAGTGGCCTTCAAATCTGGGCGCTGGAAGAACACGTTGCTCGTTCTCATCGTGGCACCTTTCTTCTGCTCATTCCTTCTCCGTACTGTCGCTTGGGAGCAGATTTTGGGGGAGCAAGGATTTGTCATTAAAACTCTGCGCTTCTTACATATTATGGGGTCACAGGGACATCTGACAGCGACGCCTTTTGCAGTTGTTGCGGGGCTTACCTACAACTTCCTACCCTTTATGACTCTTCCGCTTTACGCCAGTTTGGAACGGATCGATATTCGCATGATGGAAGCCTCTGGTGACCTCTACGCCAACGCCTTTACGACATTTAGAAGGGTGACAGTTCCACTCTCGATGCCTGGAGTTGTTGCTGGAACTTTGCTTACCTTTATCCCGGCAGCCGGCGACTACATCAATGCCGAGTTACTCGGAAATCCGGGAACGAAGATGATCGGCAATGTCATCGAAGCCAGGTATCTCGCCATCGTTGATTATCCTGGCGCAGCTGCGCTCTCCTTGATATTGATGGTTACCATAATGATTTTAGTCATGGCATATGTAAAACGTGCTGGAACAGAGGAGCTTGTATGAAACAAGCATCTCGCTGGTTCTCGCGTAATCTCATACGCATCTACGCATTTTTGGGATTCGCTTACCTCTTCCTCCCAATTATTTACACCTTCGCTTTCTCTTTTAATAACTCCACCAAGAGCAATCTGGTTTGGGTGGGATTTACCTGGAACAATTGGCTCAATCCTTGTGGAGCACCTGATGTCTGCAATGCCCTGGGGAATTCGCTCAAGATCGGCGTACTAGCAACTTTCTTCGCGACCATCTTAGGAACGCTTATGGCTTTTGCCATGGGACGCTATGCCTTCAGAGGTCGCTCGGTGGTAAATATCTTGATCTTCTTACCGATGGCTACTCCCGAAATCGTTATGGGAGCATCGCTCTTAACTATGTTCATCTCCTTCGGATTCAATCCTGGGTTTTGGACGATCGTGATTGCGCACGTGATGTTCTGCATCTCGTTCGTGGTGGTTACAGTTAAAGCTCGCATCGCAAGTCTGGACCCACGTTTAGAACAAGCAGCGATGGATTTATATGCGGATGAACGGGAAACCTTCCGCCGCGTGACATTCCCATTGGTTGCTCCTGGAATCGCGGCTGCCGCGCTCTTGGCCTTTAGCCTATCTTTCGACGATTTCATTATCACTAATTTCAATTCTGGTTCCGTCAATACCTTCCCAAAATTCGTCTACATATCAGCGCAACGCGGCCTACCTCCACAGGCCAATGTCATTGGGTCATCAATGTTCCTGATTGCACTGATCATCGTTTTAATGGGTCAATTCGTAGGTCGTAGGCGTGCAGGGGTGCGATAAGATTTAGCACATGGCTAACCTGGGAAATATGTACGGACCTTCTTTCACCTTTCTTGGCGTGCCCCAATGCGATCTCGATATTCCATCGACCTATGCTGATGCAGATGTCGTGATCGTTGGAGCTCCTATTGATTCGGGAACATCTCACCGTTCCGGCGCCAAGTTCGGGCCACAAGCTATAAGAGGTGGAGATTACCTGCCCCATGATGCAGAGCGTCCGCATTTAGCTCTGCGCGTAGATGCCCTCAAGGATCTTAAAGTCGTCGATGCCGGTGACTTGATGATGCCAGGGCATGATCTGGTGGCCTCACTCAAGGTGTTGGAAGATGCGACAGAGAAAATCTCCCGAACTGGCGCATTTATCGTGGTTCTTGGTGGAGATCATTCCATCGCATCTGCAGATGTGGCTGGCATCGCCAATCACCGGGGTAAAGGCAAGATTTCAATGGTGCACTTCGATGCCCATGCGGATACTGGTGATTCGCAATTTGGAGCTTTGGTTGGTCACGGAACTCCGATGCGTCAGCTTATTGATAGTGGCGCAGTGCGCGGAGATCGTTTCTTGCAGATTGGCTTGCGGGGTTACTGGCCAGATGACATCACTCTCAAGTGGATGCGTGACAAAGGTATGCGGTCCTACGAGATGACTGAAATTCATAATCGCGGACTCGATGCCGTCCTGGATGAATCATTCAAGATTTTGACCGACGAATGCGATGGAGTCTTCTTATCCGTTGATATTGATGTTGTCGATCCTGGAATGGCCCCCGGCACCGGAACTCCAGAACCTGGTGGAATGACGAGCCGCGAATTACTTGAGACGGTACGTCGTATCTGTTTAGAGCTTCCCGTTGTAGGAATGGATGTTGTTGAAGTTGCTCCGCCATTTGATACCGCCGACATCACGGCAATTCTTGCCAATCGCGTCGTTCTAGAGGCTCTGAGTGCGATCGCATTCAAACGCACAGGACAGACGTACGATCGTAACAAAAACGTTCTAGATCGATAAGATTTATAGAGTCGCCAAAATATCTGCGATATCTTTTTCGGTAGTCCAAGGGTTGACGATGGCAAAACGTAAGATCGGCTCGCCTTTGTGCGCTGATGGAACTACGAAACCGATCTGATCAGCTAACAACTTATCGCTCCAGCGCTCGTAATCAGCTGCAGCCCAGCCTTTTCGCTTAAACGCAACGATCGAGAGTTGCGGTTCATGAATTAATTCGAGATCGGCGTGATTACGTACCAAGTCAGCTGCATGTTGCGCAACGTCTAAAGTCTGCTGCATCGCCTCTGCATATTCACGGGTGCCGTTTGCTGCTAATGAGAACCAGAAGGGCAATCCACGAGGGCGACGTGTCAAGTGAATCGCGTAGTCTGATGGATTCCACTCATTGGGATCTTCCAGCGTATCGAGGTATGAAGCGTGCTGGGTATGAGCCCGTTTCGCAATCGTTGGGTCGCGATAGATAAGTGCACACGCATCAAAAGGCGCAAAGAGCCACTTATGAGGGTCAACGATAAGTGAATCCGCTCGTTCTACACCGTTGAATAAGGGGCGTACCGATGGAGCGCAGAGAGCTGCTAATCCATAAGCGCCATCCACATGGAACCAGATATCGCGTTTCAGAGCCGCAAGACCGACACCATCGAGATCATCGATAATCCCGAGATTGGTCGTGCCTGCGGTCGCGACCACGGCAAATATGCGATGAGTTGGGTTCGCCAACAAATATGCGTCAGCACAGGCACCGAAATTAGCGCCAGTCATAACTCCATTAGCATCGGCGGGGACATTAAGAACGATGGCATCCATAATGTCGGCAGCGGATTGAATGGATGAATGAGATTCAGAGGAGCATGCGACGACCCAGCGTGCAACATCCGGATATTTCTCACGGGCATGAACTCGAGCAGCTACGAGGGCTGATAAGTTTCCAATCGTTCCACCTTGCGCAAAGACGCCACCGGCGCTCTGCGGCAATCCCGCGAGGTCGCTGATCCAGCGCAACGCTTGATTCTCAGCAAATACCGCGCCCGCACCTTCGAGCCACGACCCGCCGTACAAAGCGCTAGAGCCGACAACGAGATCGAAGAGGTTGGAGTGTTCGGAAGGAGCTGATGGAATGAAGGAGAGATAACGCGGATGATCAGTTGAGATACAAGCAAGGGCAAGAGTTTCCGTGAAAAGTTTTAGCGCTTCGTGGCCGCCTAAGCCATCAACAGTGATCGTGTTACCTACTTTGGCATACAACTCTTCCGGGGTCTGTGGACCGTCAAGTGGGGGATTCTCCTGGAGTCGCTTCAAGCAGTAAGCCAGGATCTCATGAGCTAACGATTAGACCTCATTTTTGTACTCATTCAAGTGGTGATTATGCCACCA
>CAIKID010000276.1 GCA_903827345.1 uncultured Actinomycetes bacterium
AGGATCGGCCCCAGATCCTCCGCCAGGGCCTTCGCCGCAATCCGCGGCCAATAACCCCGGATCTCCGTGGGCAAACGATAGCTCACCTGCGCTATCGAGCTTCCTCCCTCTGCACCATATTGGAGTTTGGTAGCGGCTATTGCCCTCGAGCGTAGCCAAACTGGTTCGGTACTAGTCCTACTTCCCAACGAAAGGGAGATGTCGCTTCTCGAGATGACGTTGCGCGAAATTGGCTACCCAGTCATACCTATCGCAAGCACGGCGGGTAAAAGCGATCGTTATCAAAACTATCTCAAAAGCCGCTCCGCAAAACCCGTGATTGTTTTAGGTACCAGAAGTTCAGCGCTGCTCTCGCTCTCACCCGATGCAACCGTACTAGTCGTCGACGATATGGATGAGTCCCACTACGAACGCCACAGTCCCACCTGGAACACCCGAGACCTGATCAAACTGAGAGAGGACGATCTCTCCGTCATTTATCTCAGCACGTCTATTAGCCTAGAAACCGCCCGTCGAGTTTCGCAGAACTCGTTACCCCTCTATCGATTCCCAGCACCGCAACCGCTGCGATTTCATAGCGCAAACTCTCCGCAGGAGAGCGACTACTTTTCCATCATCCGCGAGGGACTTACCAAGGGTTCTGTTCTGGTCAGCGTGGGTGCGACCGGATACGTAACTTCTTTCTCCTGCCAAAAGTGTCGCAACGTCGCTCTCTGCTCTTGCGGTGGGAAGCTCTATTTTCCAGCCCGTGGAGTTACGCCGCGCTGTGCCACGTGCGCTACAGAATTTTTAGAGTGGTCCTGCCCATGGTGCCAAGAGAGCAAACCCCGAATAGTGAAGAGCGGGGTAATCCGCAGGGCCGAGGAGTTCGGGCGCGCCTTTCCGCGTTATCCGATAATTACTTCGTCAGCGACCAATAGCGTTTCGCAGTTAGCAGATGGACCACATTTGGTTCTAAGCACTCCGGGAGTAGAGCCACGCGGAGAATATGCCGCGATAATCTTCTTAGATCTGGAAGGCCGACTTCTTCGCACCACGCTGCGCGCTACCGAAGAGTTGCGTCTACACATACTTCGCACCCTTTCTATGTTACGCGGCGGGGGAGAGGCCTACTTTGCGCTACCTCCTTCGGATCCCTTCCTGCAATCGATTTTGCGGGGAAAGCCTCTTGGGGCAGCAGAGCGTGAAGTGACTGAACGAGATGCTGCGCATCTTCCTCCAGACTATTGCGCAGTGATTATTTCAGGAGAAGGCGTTGAGAACCTAAAGGAAGTACTAAGCAATGTTCCTCACATTGAATTACTTGGTCCATTTCTTCGAGAAAGCAAGAAGACGATCTTGGTGAAAGCACCGCTCGAAAGTCAGGCAAAAATCGTTCAACTTCTCTCACACGTCAATCGTGTCAATAGCATGCGTAAAGAGCCGCTTCTGGCCTATCAGATTAACCCGTATTCTCTGAATTGAGCCACCCACTAGTAGACTGAGCAAATGTCTATTCAGCCGATTCGCCTCTTTGGCGATCCAGTACTGACGACGCCAGCCACGCCCGTTGAGACTTTCGACAAAGAACTGCGCACCCTGGTAAAAGATTTGATGGAGACGATGCACGACGCGCCTGGAGCCGGGTTGGCTGCGCCTCAGATCGGGGTACCACTACGCGTTTTCGTCTGGGATGTGGATGATGTTGAGGGCCACCTCGTTAATCCAACGCTCTCGCTCAGTGATGAACTGCAAGATGGCGAAGAAGGCTGCCTATCTTTTCCCGACCTACGATATGACACCCCGAGAGCGCAACGAGTCGTAGCCCGCGGTTTTAATATGCACGGAGAACCCATCGTCGTTGAAGGCACGGAATACCTCTCTCGAGCGATCCAACACGAGACCGATCATCTCGACGGAATTCTCTTTATCGATCGCATGCCGAATGACGCCCGGAAGCTGGCGATGAAAGAGATTCGCGAGAGCGAATGGTTCGGTTCTGCTATTGCCCATGGTCGCGTACCCGTCATTAAGAGCTCCCCACATGCCACTCGTGGCTTAGGAATATAGGTCACCTTGCAGATATCAGTAGCTTCCTCCTCTCTCATCGCTCTACCAATCATCGAAGCGATCCTCGCCTCCGAGCACACGCTCGCCTCGGTCATTACAACGCCCGACAAGAAGGTCGGACGGGGGCAAGTCGAAACTCCAACTGAGTTGGCTCTCTGGAGTGAGCAGCAGGGATACCTCGTTGCTAAGCCATTTGATACGCCCACCCTGAACCAGCACCTCTTGGCGGCACAACCCCAACTTATTATTACCATTTCTTATGGTCGGATGATCCCGGTCGAAGTTCTGCACGGCCCTAGGTTTGGTTGGCTCAACGTTCACTTCTCGCTCCTGCCACGCTGGCGCGGCGCCGCACCAGTTCAGTGGGCGCTTATGGAGGGTGACCCTGCGACAGGCATCTCGATTTTTAAGCTCGATAAGGGAATGGATACTGGGCCGGTCTACCTCCAGGAGGAAGTTGAGATCGGACCTTCTGATACAACTACAGATCTACTCGATCGCATGAGTAAATTAGCGGGAACTCGCATCATGAACGTCGTTGCAGAAATTCGCAAGGGAATAAAGCCCACACCACAGCCGAATGCTGGAATTACCCTTGCTCCCAAAATTTCGAAAGAGATGGCGAAGTTAGATTGGAACTTAGGCGCAGATGCGATTATGCGCAAAGTTCGCGCCTTGGATGATCGACCGGGCACCTGGTCAACATTCAATGAAGAGAGAATCGCAATTCACCGGCTTTCAGAATCACTTATGCCAAATACTCTTAAAACACCTGGTGAGATTGCACTTGTCGAAAGTTCGCTCTTGATCCGTTGCCAAGACAGTACCTTGGAGATTTCCGAAGTAACACCAGCCGGCAAGAAGCGGATGAAGGGCAGTGATTTCGCTCGTGGTGCACATCTTGCTAGTGGAGAGCGCTTCGAGTAGTGGCTAACGTTGGCAAGAAGCCTAAACCGGAGGCCGCTCGCCTCTTAGTTTTCCATCTCTTAACTCAGGTAAACCGCCAAGGCGCATTTGCAAACTTACGTCTTCCCGAGCTCCTCGCAGATTCAAAATTGGAGGAGCGCGATCGCGCCTTCGCCACAGAACTTGGCTACGGAACGCTGCGCATGCAGGGCAAACACGATGCACTCATCAAACGCCATATCGATAGGCCCTTTGCAGAGGTCGACTCTGGAATCATTGATCTACTCCGCATGGGAATTCATCAGGTGAAAGAGATGCGCGTTCCCGATCACGCTGCAGTGAGCGAGACCGTCGAAGTTTCGCGGGCCACGGTCGGTGAGTCGAAAGCTACCTTCGTCAATGCAATTTTACGGAGAGCAACTGCAGACTTAACATTTGAGAGCGATGCTTTATCTATTGCCGATCCTAAATCTCGACTAGCAACGCTCTTCTCGCACCCAGAATGGATCGTCGCATCGTACTTTGACCAACTCCAAGATTGGGCGAGCGTTGAGAAGCTTCTGCACGCCGACAATGTCCCTGCTAAACCACATCTCATCGCCTGGCCGGGACGCAGCACCGTTGCTGAATTAGTTGCAGAGGGCGGAGAAGCTCTCTCCTGGACCGAGAATGGAGTTCTATCAGCGAAGATGCCAGGTGCGTATCAGGCCATCAAAGAGCGTCGCGCAGGAGTTCAAGATCGTGGATCCCAACTTGTCTCCCAAATATTTCTTAATACTGCGGATTCGATAGATCCTGCGCAGACTCTTAGTTGGTTAGATATGTGCGCTGGACCCGGAGGAAAAGCCTCGGCGGTATTTACCGATCTGTTAGAGAATCGTCCACAGGACATATTCATGGCCAATGAGCCAAGTGATCACCGAGCTCGTCTCGTCTCCCATGTAATTCCATCGGAGAATGTCATGATTCATTCCGGCCAAGAGTTACCCGCCTTGGGAGTGCTTTACGACCGCATCATGATCGATGCTCCATGTACTGGACTTGGTGCACTACGCCGCCGACCTGAAGCGCGTTGGCGCCGCACCCCGCAGGACCTAAAAGAGTTGGTCATGACGCAGAAAGAGCTGCTTGCTGCCGGATTGCAGTTACTCAAACCGGGAGGACTGCTGGCCTACGTGACATGTTCGCCTCATCTCCTAGAGACAAAAGCTCAGGTCCTTGAAGTACTCCATCGCAATAAGGATATTGAAGTTGTAGATATCAAGCCTTATCTACCTGAAGCGGTTCCCACGCGGGTGATTACGGCCGATGGTGCGCTGCAGTTGTGGACCCATCTAGATGACGCCGATTCGATGTTCATGGCGCTCTTCACCCGTAATTAGCCTCTGAGTAGAGTTGCCCCATGACGATTCGTATCTGTCCTAGCATTCTCAATGCCGACCACACCCGCCTACTCGAAGAGATCGACCGAGTAGCAACAGCAGATCTTCTCCACCTCGATGTCATGGATAACATCTTCGTTCCAAACCAGACATTCTCGCTGGCAGAGTGTCGAGAGATTATCGCGCACTCGCAGATTCCTGTTGACTCGCACCTCATGATCGCAAATCCAGACGAGGATGCGATCTTGTATGCCGAAGCCGGCAGTGCCAGTGTCACCTTTCACTTCGAGGCGAGCACACATCCGCGAGTGACAATTGCGCAATTGAAGAGCTCCGGGGTACGCGTTGGAATCGCGATTAAACCCCAGACCTCCTTTACCGCGGTGGCTGATCTCTTAGAAGAGATTGACATGCTTCTGGTTATGACTGTCGAACCAGGTTTCGGTGGGCAGAGTTTTATGTCCGACCAACTTCCCAAGATAGAGACCGCCAGGGCCGCCATTAATCGACTCGCCGGGGATCTTCCCTGGTTGCAGGTAGACGGTGGGATCTCACTAGAAACCATCTCTCTGGCTGCGCGGGCAGGTGCCGATACCTTTGTAGCGGGTAGCGCTATCTATAAGGCGCAAAGCCCCGCTGAAATGATCTCGATCCTGAGAGTTGCCGCAGACTTTTGAGTTTCGGCAGGGCAACAATCTCCGCATGTGTGATAATTACTCCACGTTGTTCCGGGGTCGGTGTAATTCCGAACCGGCGGTTAAAGTCCGCGACCCGATGGCCTCCAGTTATCGGTGGATTTGGTGAAATTCCAAAACCGACGGTTAAAGTCCGGATGAGAGGGACACGTATAGGTTTGATTCCTCGTTGAATCACGCCTTAATGTGGCTACCCCGGAGTATGCGCTGAAACTAACGCAAAAAGGGGGAACAACCAATGTCAGTCATTCACTGGCTTTTTAATGCACAAGTTCATTTCGGAAATAAATATACCCAGTCAATTTACTGGAAAGAGATCATCGGCAACATTTTTGGGTTGGGAAGTGCCTTGCTCGGAATGCGTCGCAAGATGTGGGCGTGGCCGATTGGAATAATCGGAAACGTTCTTCTCTTCACGCTATTTATTGGAAGCATGTGGGACCCACACCAGACCAGTCGCATCATGTTGGGACAGGCAGGTCGTCAACTCCTCTTAATCGCTGTCAGCCTTTACGGTTGGCAGAAGTGGAGCCAAAATCGAAAGAGGTCAGCCGACTCGAGTAAGCCACCGGTGGACATTCGTTGGACTACACGAAACGAGAGGATGGTTCTCATTCCCGCGACGATCGCCTTCTATTTCGCTTCCTTCTTCACGATCACAGCCATCGGCGGATCGTGGAATATCGCGGCAGATACCTGGATCTTCACGGGTACCGCGCTGGCAACCTACGGTCTAGCCCGCGGTTACGTGGAGTTTTGGCTGGTTTGGATCGCAGTAGATGCAGTCGGAGTTCCGCTGGATATTCGAGGCCATTACTATCCCACGGCCTTCATGTATATCTTCTATGGGGCCTTCGTTATCTGGGGTTTCTTCACCTGGCTTCTCGTAGCCAAGCGGGAGAAGATCGCTGCCACTGCTTAATCGCACGCGAGCGGGGGAGTTCGCCAATTAGAATATGGCCATGAAATCCTTTGATGAACTGTGGATAGAGCTCAACGAGAAGGCCCTCACGCGGCCAGCGGGCTCTTCCACAGTAAGCGCACTGGATGACGGCATTCATGCCATGGGGAAGAAGATTATCGAAGAAGCTGGGGAGGTTTGGCTAGCCGCTGAACACGAGAGCGATGAGGCTTTAGCTTTAGAGATCTCTCAATTGCTCTACCGCTTGCAGGTCCTGATGATCGCTCGCGGAATTTCTCCCGACGATATTTACAAAGTTCTGTAAAAGACCGAGGAGAAGACCGTGCTTAAAGTAGCAATTCCCAACAAAGGATCTCTCTCAGAGTCCGCTATCACGATGCTCAAAGAAGCTGGATACCGGCAACGTACCGATTCGCGCGATCTGACGCTTATTGATACAGAAAATGCTATTGAGTTCTACTACCTGCGCCCAAGAGATATCGCGATCTACGTGGCAAGCGGAGAGTTGGAAGTTGGCATCACAGGGCGTGACCTGTTGATAGATAGCGGAGCCGTTGCTACCGAACTCCTCGCTTTAGATTTTGGGAAAAGCACCTTTAGATTTGCAGCGCCGATCGGCAACTCATTTACTGAGCAGAACCTGGCCGGTAAGCGCATCGCCACGGCCTATCCGGGCTTAGTCAGCAGTCACTTCAAGAAGGTTGGAATCCAGGTTGAGGTAGTGCGTTTAGATGGAGCGGTCGAAAGTTCAGTCCGCCTCGGAGTCGCAGATGCCATTGCGGACGTGGTCTCAACTGGAGGAACATTGCGCCAAGCAGGTCTCTCAACTTTTGGCGAGGCTATTCTCCATAGCGAGGCTATCCTTATTGAACGCCCGTCGGAATCTCGCTCTGCTGATGTCGAAACACTTCTACGCCGCCTTCAAGGCGTGGTAATCGCCCGACAATATGTATTAGTTGATTATGACGTTAGATCAGAGTTCCTCGACGCAGCTTGCGCCTTAACACCAGGGATCGAATCTCCAACGATTTCACCGCTACAACGCACAGGATGGAACGCAGTCCGTGCAATGGTTAAGCGCAGTGATATTAATCGAATTATGGATGATCTTTGGAAAGTCGGAGCTCGCGGGATTCTCGTGACCGACATCCACGCCTGCCGTCTATAACTTTCAGTTAATCTGCGATTCCCATCAAAGTCAGTACCTGAAGTAAATTGCCATCGTTAATAGCGAACATGGCAGCGGCTTGCACTTTAGGTTTTGCATTGAATGCGATGCTCAACCCCGCAATTGCCATCATTCCTAAATCATTGGCCCCATCGCCAACTGCGACAGTTTGATCCAAGGGAATTTCAAGGGCTAGTGCAATCTCTCGCAAAAAGTCGGCCTTTGCCGCGCGGTCGATGATGGCTCCCATCGTTCGCCCCGTCAGAACTCCATCGACGCTCTCCAACTGATTAGCGCGGAAGTAGTCGACTCCAACGGATCGCATAATCGGGTGGATGATATTCTCGAAACCTCCTGATACCACTGCGACTTTGTGGCCGCCGGCATGCAGCTTGTTCACCATCTCTTGCGCCCCGCGCGAAAGCGATATCTCTCGACGTACCTGATCGAAGATTTCAACCGGCAAGCCTTTGAGCAAGGCCACGCGCTCGGAGAGAGAAGAACTGAAGTCCACGTCTCCGCGCATCGAGCGCTCGGTGATAGCCGCTACTTCCTCTCCAACACCTGCGTGAGCCGCCAGAAGATCGATAGCCTCCTGTTGGATAAAGGTGGAATCCATATCCAGGACGACGAGGCGGCGCGCGGTCATGAATGAGCCTTAAGGTTTTTCGGAGTAATCAATTGCGACATCGAACCCGGTTCTCGCGCCAAATTCCGCGAGGTCAGTTTCGATAGCACGAACATGAGCCGGGTCACATGTGATCAAAAGAGCCAAGATGAGACGTCCACGGAGGGCAATCTTCTGCACATCTACGATCTTGAGGGTGAAGGGTTCCAAAATGGCACGGAGAGAGTCTTCGGCTCCAGGTTCATCATCTGATGAGAGCAGGATAAGGGCGTTAAATTCATTTTCGAGTGCAGGCATGAGGCGAAGATTAGCCTGTATGACCTAATGAAAGGGTATCTTTCACCTTTGTGAGCCTCGTATTAGATCTGCAGGATGTTTCGGTCATTCGGGATGGCGGAACAATCCTGGGCCCGCTCTCTTGGAAAGTCTTCGCGGGGGAACGATGGGTAGTCCTAGGTCCTAATGGGGCTGGCAAGAGCACTCTCTTCGCCTTAGCTGGATCGATAATTCATCCCTCTAAAGGTCTAGTCACAATTTTGGATTCGCAGATGGGTAAGACGGATGTTTTCGAACTGCGCCCCAGAATCGGCATGACGTCGAATGCTATCGTCGAATTGATTCCAGAAGATGAGAGTGTGCTCAATGTTGTAATGACATCGGCATATGCGATTATTGGACGCTGGCAGGAAAGTTATGACCTTTGGGATGAGTCACGAGCCCTTAGCCTTCTTACGATTCTCGGCGTACGCTCCCTTAAAGATCGCACCTTTGGCACCTTGAGTGAAGGTGAAAAGAAGCGAGTCCTCATCGCACGAGCGCTCATGCCAAACCCAGAGTTGCTTCTCCTCGATGAACCCGCAGCAGGGCTCGATCTAGGTGGTCGTGAAGATCTACTTCGCCGGCTCAATGCCCTTGCATTAGATCCAGCAAGCCCCGCCACCATAATCGTCACCCATCACGTGGAAGAGATTCCACTGGGGACAACACATTGCTTATTGCTCAGCGATGGTCTCGTTGTGGCACAAGGGGGGATTAAAGAAGTACTCACATCAGTTAATCTTTCGATCGCATATGACATCGCGGTTGAGGTGCAAGAAGAGGGCGGTCGATACTTCGCCCGCGCCAGCGATCGTTAGGGGAGAAGATGTTCCATTTCACATACTTGCAAGCTGGGATTACCGGTCTGATTCAAGGTATTACAGAGCTCTTTCCTATTGCAAGCTTGGGTCACTCGGTACTTGTGCCAGCATGGCTGGGCGGTTCATGGCGCGCCTTCTCTGACACTCCCCAATATTTATTGGTAGCAGTTGCGCTACATCTAGCCAGCGCAATTGCGCTTTTTATTGTTTTCGCACCGCGCTGGATCGCCATACTGCGTTCAGTTATTTTCTGGAAGCGTGGCTCTTCTAGCTTCAATCTCTTCTGGTTATTGGTCCTGGGAACCATTCCAGTAGCACTCATTGGCTTGGCTTTCAGTAACTTCTTCCAACGAAATTTTCAAAAGCCTTTGAGCGCCGCTATCTTCCTAACTATTAATGGAGTAATACTCTTCAGCGCCGAACGGCTCACCTCAAAAAGGCGTGCTCACTCCGTTCCCGCAGATGAGAATCTAGCCATCATCGAACGCGTATCTCCCGGCCAGGCTCTGGTAATAGGAGTCGGACAGAGCGCCGCTCTCTTCGCTGGAATAAGTCGCTTCGGAATCACCGTTTCTGCTGGAATGTTACGGGGTCTTTCTCGCTCCGTAGCAGCGGATTTCGCCTTTCTGCTCTCCTTTCCAGTAATTCTTGGTGCATCAATTGTTAAATTGCCCAAGTTAGGCCATGGTGCTTTAACAGGCTCCTACGGGGCCTTGACATTTGGAGCCGCCATTGCATTTGTCGCGACAATCTTCAGCGTCAAAGTTTTAACGCGCTGGTTTAAGAGCAATTCTTTGCGTCCTTTTGCTGCTTACTGTTTGCTCGTAGGAGTTATATCGATTGTTAAATTCGGCTTCCTTAACTGATGTTTGTTGGCCTGGGCACTGTACTAAATATCGGAACAATCGTATTAGGGTCCGCCTTAGGAATTCTTGGCGGTGCACGTTTTCCGCAGAAGTTACGCGTTCTGGTAACCGATGTACTGGGTTGCGTAGCACTGATAAATGCAGCTGACAGCCTTAGAAGTGTTTGGTCGCATCCCTTTCTGTCCGCCGTACCAAAAGGTTGGACCACTTTAGGAACCCTCGCCGCGCTTATTCTCGGGGGAGTTACGGGATATCTTTTGCATATCGAAGATCGCCTCGAAAACTTTGGGTTAAGTATCAAAGTTCGCTTTGGAGCACGCGACACCGGTACTTTCCTCGAAGGCTTCATGGCCGCCTCTTTGCTCTTCGCTATCGGCCCGCTAGCCATCTTGGGCAGTGTGAGTGATGGCATGCATACCGGAATTCAACAACTGGTATTAAAGAGCACGCTCGACGGCTTCGCTGCTATTGCATTCGCGACGACTTTCGGGTGGGGAGTTGCCTTCGCCGCCATTCCAGTTGCTATCTACCAATTTGGTTGGACCGCAATTGGGTTCTTCTTAGGGAATATCTTGACGCAATACCAAGTGCAATCTCTGACCGCGGTGGGTGGCGTTTTACTCTTCGGGATTGGATTACGCCTTCTTAACATCAAGATTATTGCGATCGGCGATCTCTTGCCAGCTCTCATCTTTGCGCCGCTGGTTGCTTTAGCGGCGCATCAATTTATCTAGAGTTAAAAGGTCGAGGCGTCAATTACGAAGCGATACTTAACATCGCTTGCAACTGTTCGCTCGTAGGCTTGGTTGATGTAGTCGGCGTTGATCACTTCAACGTCACTGAGGATGTTCTTCTCAGAACAGAAATTCAACATCTCTTGTAACTCTGGCAAGCCGCCAATCATCGAACCTGCCAACGAACGGCGCAGTCGCAATAGGTTGAAGGCGCTTACATCGTATGGTTCGCCAGGAAGCCCAATAACAACCAACGTGCCATTTAACTTCAGAAGACCGAGATATAGATTGATATCTAGCTCTGCGGAAACGGTATTGAGAATCAAATCGAAACTCTCTTTGAGTCCTTCAAAGACTGCTGGATCTTTGGTTACAACGAAGTGTTTAGCACCCATGCGCTGCGCGTCAGCTTCTTTATTTGCTGAATGCGAGAAGACGGTTACTTCAGCCCCCATCGCTGCGGCGAATTTAACGCCCATATGCCCAAGACCACCAAGTCCGATTACGCCTACTTTGCTCCCTGGGCCGGCCTTCCAATGGCGCAACGGTGAATAGAGAGTAATTCCAGCGCAGAGCAGCGGAGCCACTCCGGAAAGTTCTAGGTTCTCCGGAACCAAGACGGCGTAGTCCTGGTCAATTACATATTTGTTGGAATACCCGC
>CAIKID010000277.1 GCA_903827345.1 uncultured Actinomycetes bacterium
AATTACTCCCCCGACGATGCACTCGTTTAAAACCAATCTAGACGCTCAACCCACAATCTACGTCAACTTAACACTGGCGTCAACCGATTGACTAGCCAATTCTAGGGGATGGAACGGCATTGCGATAATTGATTGCTACCGAAGACTCCCGGACGACCAGATGTGGAACGGTGTCAACAATCAAGTGATTTGCTGCCCCACCCTCAATAATGCGCAGGAGTAGGTCGACTGCTTCCGCGCCCATCTCAGCGGTGGGCATATTTACAGTGGTTAACGATGGAATGAGGAAATTCGCAATTTCACTATCGTGCATCGAAACTACGCGAACTGATTCCGGGATATCGATTCCCATCTCGCTGGCCGCCCGAAGTACCCCGATACCCATGAGGACTGTGGAAGCAAAAATTGCATCGGGTATGGTGTTTCGACTAAATAACTCTTTGCCAGAGTCGTACCCCGCTTGCATTCCCCAAGACTCCTTCGAAACAATTTGATACTTAATTTTCTGCTCTTTACACGCACCCACAAATCCGATCTGGCGGCGCTGGGCGGTATCGATATGCATCGGACCAAAAATCCCGGCCATGAGATTGACTTTACTCTTGGCCAAGTGTTCAACGGCCATGGTTGCGCCCAAAGAATCGTTAACGATCACACTAGCTGGCATACCTTTTACTCGCCGATTTACCGAAACAATGGGAAGGCTCTTATCCATCAACGCACTCTTCAAAAAAGAATCTGGCAAGGTGCCTGAGGCTATTAGGAGGCCATCAACCTGCCCCTGATCGAGGAGATCTTTGAAAATCTTATCGGCGTTATCCTCTTGGTGATCTCCAAATAGCACCCCATATCCCAATTCCGCGCACCTTTTTTCAACTCCTGAAATAATCGAGGTGTACATAGGATTTGCCATATCTGGCAGCATCAACCCAATCATCTGAGTACGAGCGGTTTTTAACATGCGAGCGGCAGAATTTGCCCGATAGCCGAGTTTAGCAACCGCTGCCAAAACTCTAGCTCTTGTTTCCACAGAGGCATTGGCCTTAGGGTCGTTGTTAACAATTCTGGAAACTAAACTGGGATCTACTTTAGCGAGTCGCGCCACGTCACGCAGCGTTGCTCTCTTTGGAGCGCTAGCCTCTGGCTTATCTAACTTACTCATATTTTAAAAAACGCTATGAATTGTGGAGACATGTACCCTATTGTAAGGCGCAATCACGTTATATCTATACCCTAAGAATTTCGTTTTCCAAAATTTCTATCTAGGAAGGTCGGCCGATGCCTCGCACACTTCTTTTGGCGCAAGATGTTCCCAACCTGGACGTGCTCAATGAAGCGGCTGAAATCCTACGAATTGGCCAACTCCTGGTTTTCCCGGTGAATTCCGGGTATGTCATAGGGTGCGATCCATTCAATTCAAATGCTACGCGCCACCTCAATGAAGTGCGGGGCCATGTCATTGATAACATTCAAACCATCGTCTTCTCGGATCTTGCCGCGGCTGGAGAAGTCATTGAAGATAAAGAGATTCCTTCTGCTCTGGTTGATGCCCTTTACAGCGGAGACTTAACTATCGTATTTAATCGAATCGAAAGTTTTCGCCCAGCGATCACCGAATTTGATGAGCTGGTTTCGATCAATTTCCCTGCTCACCCCTTGGTTAGAGAACTCCTACGCCTTTCGGGGCCATGCGCTGTTTCTGCAGCGGCGCCGGTGGGAATTGGCTTACCCGCTTCGATTGAAGATCCACAGAACTACTTTGGTGAGCAAGTGGACCTTTACTTGGACGCGGGCACCACATTAGGAGGTAGCTCTACCGTGATTAATTGGACGCAAAGACTGCCGGTACTGGTTCGGCAAGGGCAATTTCCAATTGCGGAGCTCATGAAAATATTTCCATATCTTGAAGATACAGACCCAACATAAGCATCTATGAAGCAAATATCGAATCCGGATCATCATTTGGCTGCGAATTTACCCATTCAAGATTTATCATTTCACCAAAACCTGGCTGCTCTGGCAGGGCTTGCATTAGCCCGCCTGCCTCAATGGTCGGTTGCCTTAAACTATCTGCATAAGGGTCAACGCCAGTCCATGGTACCCCCCACTCAATCGGTGCAGCATTAAACCCCCAAGCTCCAAAAACTTGGCTGTGCACATGAGCAAACATATGTGGAGCGAAAGCAACTTTAGCCTTAATACATTCGTAAACGATCAACCGCCCGCCTGTAATGCCTCCCATGCAGGTTAGATCTATTCGCACTACATCAACGGCCTTCTTGGAAATTAGAGCTTCGGGATAATAAATCCCTCCTTGTTCATCACCCATGGCAATTGGAATCTCCGTGCGAGCCCTGAGGTCAGCCACCATTTGTGCGTTGCCTGGAGGAAAAATATCTTCAAACCAAGCCAGTCCTACATCTTTCGCTGCCGTGAGAAATTCAAGCGCACTTTCAACATCGTTATAAATCCAGGCGGCATCGCATCCAATCCATGCATCTGGAGCTGCCTGACGAGCGGCCATCAATCGAGCCACTGATAACTCTTTTGTCGCTGCAACAGGTGCCTTAAATCGACGCCATCCGGCGCCGTATAACTTTGCAACCTGCACGCTCACCTCATCGGGTCCCATTTTTGCAGGCGGGTAGCCAATAATCGCAGTGGCGGGCATATCAGGCCGACCGCCACCCAAGAGTTCGGAAATGCTCTTATCTTCTTGCTTTGCAGCGGCATCCCAAGAGGCCAAATCTACGATTGAGAGCCCGCGTAACCCTATGCCCGCGGAGTGCGAGGCCAGACTGCGACGCTTCGCAATGGCAAAAGTCTGCTCCCTCTTAGCAATATCGGTGCCCATATATATCGGAGCAATAGTCTTTCGAATCTGCTCTGCTACGGCACCATCACGAGTTAATGTAAATGCCCAGCCCTGAACGCCAGAATCTAATGTGACACGGACAACTACGAATTCACGACTCTTCATGATCCAGTCACCAAAGATAACCGGATCAGGCAGTTGACCGGAGATCGTAGCGACTTTTATCTCCTGGATAAGATGCGTGCTCATGGCTCCCTTTCTCTTCAAAAGTTTCCGCGAGAAGCAGCCCTGCTAACCTCTTGGAACGTAGAATATGCCAGGAAAAACAGGTGGTCAAGCGTTTGACGTATAGAAATAGAAGGCTTAAAGTTAGGAGGTAGAGGGGTCCTAGTTCAGATGCTTGAAAATTCAAAGAGAATGCCAAGCGCAT
>CAIKID010000278.1 GCA_903827345.1 uncultured Actinomycetes bacterium
ATTACACGCGATTCGATTCTGACCGTCGCGAGAGATTTAGGTTACAAAGTTGAAGAGGGACTGATTTCGACCGATGAATGGCGCGATGGTGTCACTTCAGGTGAGATCTCTGAAATCTTTGCTTGCGGAACCGCTGCCGTCGTTTCCCCTGTCGGCGCGGCTAAAAGCGCTCAAGGAACATGGACCACAGGCGACGGTAATCCAGGACCAATTACGATGCAGATTCGAGAAACCCTTCTTGGAATTCAGCATGGCACGGTCGAAGATAAGCACGGCTGGAACAAGCGAGTTTCCTGATGCCAGTATCCGACGCATTTCACATCTACGACACCACGTTGCGCGATGGCGCGCAGCAAGAGGGGCTCAACCTTTCGGTGCATGACAAGCTGGCGATTGCACGCCACTTAGATGATCTCGGTGTCGGATTTATTGAAGGTGGGTGGCCCGGGGCCAACCCCAAGGACACCGAGTTTTTTAAATTGGTGCAGAGCGAAATTAAGTTTAAGAACGCTACCTTCGTAGCATTTGGTGCAACACGTAGACCAGGTGTGCAAGCGGCTGACGATGTGCTGCTCCGTGCCTTGCAGGATTCTGGCGCTCCGGCAGTCACGCTGGTAGCAAAGAGCCATGATCGCCATGTCGAACTCGCATTAAAGACAACGCTCGATGAGAACCTCGAGATGATCCGCAGCTCCATTAAATTTCTGCGCGCGGGGGGACAGCGTGTCTTTCTTGACGCTGAACATTTCTTCGATGGATACCGTTCCAACAAGGCCTACGCTTTAGAAGTAGTGCGAGTAGCAGCCGAATCTGGCGCAGATGTGATTGCGCTCTGTGACACCAATGGTGGAATGTTGCCAACTGAACTTACCGATGTCGTGCATGAAGTTCTGCATGGGTCATCAGCTCGTTTAGGAATTCACTGCCATAATGACACTGGGTGCGCTATCGCGAACTCTTTGGCAGCAATTGAGGCTGGAGTGACGCATGTTCAAGGGACGCTCAATGGATATGGTGAGCGAACCGGTAATGCTGATCTGGTCAGCATCATCGCCAACTTAGAATTGAAGATGAACAAGCCAGTACTTCCCGAAGGTGCACTGCGCGAATCTTTTAGAATTTCACATGCTGTCGCAGAGGTAACCAATGTGGCACCAAGTGCGCGCCAACCATATGTTGGAGTATCTGCTTTCGCCCATAAAGCTGGGCTGCACGCGAGTGCCATCAAGGTAGATCCCATGATGTATCAGCATGAAAACCCTTCAAGTGTCGGAAACGATATGAGAATGTTGGTCTCGGAAATGGCTGGCCGCGCCACCATCGAACTCAAGTCTCAAGAGTTGGGTATCGATCTCGGAGGCAATAAGGAAGTAGTTGCTCGAGTAGTCGAACGCGTTAAAGAGATGGAATCCCGCGGCTTCACCTTTGAAGCGGCTGATGCCTCCTTTGAACTTCTACTCCGCGAAGAGATAGCCGGCAAGCGCGCCGACTTCTTTACCATCGAAGATTGGCAGACCACTGTCGATGGCGATGCAGCTGGGGGAGTCACCTCCAAGGCCACGGTCACGCTCACCGCGCATGGAGAAACGATTGTCACGAATGGTTCTGGAAACGGTCCCGTCAACGCGATTGATACGGCGATACGTTCCGGGTTGCAGAAGTTCTACCCTGAACTCGAACGCCTCGAACTCACTGATTACAAGGTGCGTATCTTGGAAGGTCGCCTCGGAACCGGAGCCGTTACCCGCGTTCTGGTTGAGACCAGCGATAGCGAAGGTTCATGGACCACCGTTGGAGTGCACGAAAACGTGATTGCAGCCTCCGCGATGGCACTTGAAGATGCCGTCACCTATGGATTACTCCGCCAGGGGCGTAAACCCGAGTAACCTTTCTTTGCATGAGCGCCGAGTTAATTGCCCAATAC
>CAIKID010000279.1 GCA_903827345.1 uncultured Actinomycetes bacterium
AACCTCATAGCGCGTGACCGTTGGCCCACGCATAAACCCAGTAACCCGAGCCTCTACCCCGAATTGTTCAAATACTTGGCCGAGGGCGGCGACAACCATCTCATTCGCCTTCGATTTCGTCTTTGAGGCGGGCGCGGTACGCAAGAGATCCATGGAGGGCAATATGTAAAGGGTATCTGCCGCCAAGATCATCTGATGAGCCGGAGTACTCTGCACGGTCTTGGTTACAAAGGTCGGAGTGGAGCCGGCGGCGCGGTCTACCAGGAGAGCAACGGTCTCCTCTTGCCCTTCTTCGGTAAATTCATCTTCCTCAGGCTCTAGTTGATGGAACTCTTGGACCAAGGGGGTTTCGAATGGTGGGGTGTCATTAATTTCGAATCCTTCGTCACTCTCATCACTATTTCGCTGAGAGCGGCGAGCAATCCAGCTAAAGATCGCCCGCACCTTGGCAAAGAATTGCGAGACCGGCGTCGCCGTAACAATAAGTACGCCAAAGAAAAAGATGAGCACCAAGATTGGGATTGCGAGCAATGAAGTTCCCAGTTTATCGAGCGGACGTCCAACGCCGTAGCCGATCGCCCCGCCAGCTTCCTTCACAGTAGCAAAATCTGAATCATTGAAAACTTGTGCCAAGCCTGTACTACTCAGAATCAGCAGAAGCGCTCCGATGGTGATGCGGCCATTTGCGCGCCCCTCATCTGGGGCTTTGAAAAGTCGAAATGCAAAGTAAATAAAGAGGAGTGGCGTAACAAATGCGACCTTGCCAAAGGAGCCCAGTAAGACGGTATTCATAAAGCGACCGATGGGATTATTTAAATGGAACCAAGAACCCGCCGCGCTGAGCAGGGCAAAGATAAGAAGTAGGAAAGCCAGGCCATCACGATGATGCGCGCTATCGAGTTCGCGCGCCTCTTTGAAGAGGAAGCGCACGGTGCTGCCAATCGCCTTCGCGATGAAACGCCAGATACCAGCCAGGGCGCGCCCGATTCCAGCGAGAAATCCAGAGCGCTTCGCAGCCTTGCTTCGCGTGGTACTTCGTTTTTTAGCCATAGCGGACTAAGCCTAAGGAATAAGGTGGTGCTGCGGCCGCTCGGCGCGCCGTTATACCTCTATAACTACTGGGATGATCATTGGTTTGCGGCGATGCTCTTCGCCAACCCAACTTCCGACGGTACGACGAACAACTTGTGTGAGTTGATGTGTTCCATTAATTCCGTTAGCGACAGAAGTTGCAAGTGCCTTCTCGATCATGCCCTTGACCTCATCAAAGAGCGCTTTATCTTCGGTAAATCCGCGGGCATGGATATCAGGACCTGCAACGATTTTTCCGCTCTGCGAATCAACAACGACGACAACTGAGATGAAGCCCTCTTCGCCCAAGATGCGGCGATCCTTGAGTGAGCTCTCGGTGATTTCTCCAATGCTCTGCCCATCTACATATACAAATCCGACGGGAATCGCTCCTGCGATATCTGCATATCCATCGTGCACATCAACAACAATTCCATTGTCAACGACGATGGTATTTGTCCGTGGCACGCCGGTCTTAATAGCAAGTTCGGCATTAGCGCGCATATGGCGCCATTCGCCATGAATCGGCATGACATTCTTAGGTTTTACAATGTTGTAGCAATAGAGGAGTTCTCCGGCAGCAGCGTGGCCTGACACGTGAACCAAGGCATTTCCCTTGTGAACCACGGTTGCACCAAAGCGAGTCAGTTCGTTGATAACTCTAAATACTGGATTCTCGTTGCCTGGGATGAGCGAGGATGCAAGAACGACGGTGTCGCCTTTGCCTACACGAATCTGATGTTCGCCGTTGGCCATGCGCGAAAGTGCAGCGAGTGGCTCACCTTGCGAACCGGTACAGATAAGAACAACGCGATCTCCGGCGTCATCGACCGTCTTAGCATCGATAATTTCGAGTCCTTCAGGAACTTCGAGGTACCCCAGATCCTGGGCCAACTTCATATTGCGGACCATGCTGCGTCCAATAAATGCCACCTTGCGATCGTGCTGCGCTGCGATCATCATGATCTGCTGGACGCGGTGCACGTGCGATGCAAATGAAGCGACAATCACTCGGCGCTCAGTGGCGCGAAAGACGCGATCTAGAGTCGGCATAATGTCGCGCTCTGAAGTCGTGAAACCAGGTACATCGGCGTTGGTGGAGTCGGTCATAAAGAGATCGACGCCCTCTTCGCCCAAACGTGCAAATGTTGCGAGGTCTGTGATGCGACCATCGAGTGGAAGTTGATCCATCTTGAAATCGCCAGTTGCTAGTACTAGTCCTGCCTCGGTGCGAATAGCGATTGCCAGGGCATCGGGAATGGAGTGATTAACAGCAACAAATTCCAGTTCAAAGGGACCGAAGGTCTGCTTCATTCCTGCTTTGACCTCGACCATGGGAGCGGTAATGCGACGTTCTTTGAGTTTCGCTTCGGTAAATGCCAACGTTAACTTTGATCCAACGACTGGAATATCGGAGCGTTCTTTCAAAAGATAAGGAACTGCGCCGATGTGATCTTCGTGGCCATGGGTAAGAGCAATGGCGACGACGTCGTGGAGGCGATCTCTGATGTACGAGAAGTCGGGAAGGATGAGATCGATTCCGGGTTGGCTCTCTTCGGGAAAGAGAACTCCGCAGTCGACGATCAATAATTTGCCAGCGATTTCGAAGACGGTCATGTTGCGACCGATCTCGCCCAAGCCGCCAAGCGCAACGATGCGCAGCGTCTTAGGAGCTAACTTGGATGGATAGGGTAAATCGGGATGTGGATGATTCATTATTTAAGTACGACTCCGCCTTGTTGAAGGTCCTCCCGCAATTGCGCAATCTGCGCAGGAGTGGCATCGACAAGTGGCAAACGCGTAGACCCACCAGGTAGGCCCATCAATGTGAGTGCGGCCTTAGTCAATATCGCACCTTGGGTGCGGAAGGTTCCGGTGAATACCGGTAATAATTCTTGATGTATTTCTAGTGCTCGTACTGCGTCTCCTGCAAACCAGGCATCGAGCATTGCTCTCAGTTGATTCCCAACCGTATGGCCACACACAGATACGAAGCCAACTGCGCCTACGCTCAGTAGTGGCAGATTAAGGATGTCATCGCCAGAGTAGACCGGAAGGCCAGTTCGCTTGATAACCCATGAAGTTGATGCCGGATTTCCTTTGGCATCTTTGAGTGCAACGATATTTTTAACTTCTGAGAGGCGACAGATGGTGTCCTCTTCGATCGGAACCCCGGTACGGCCCGGAATGTCATACATCATTATTGGGAGATCGGTCGCTGCGGCAACAGCTTTAAAGTGAGCTTCAATTCCCTCTTGGGGCGGCTTGTTGTAATAAGGGGTGACGATGAGTAACCCATCGGCTCCGACTTCGGCACAACGCTTAGATTGATCAACCGTGTACGCGGTCTCGTTATCGCCGGCACCAGTCAAAACTTTGACGCGATCGCCCACCGTACTCTTCACAACGCGAATGATTTCGAGTTTCTCAGAGGTCTTTGTCGTAGGCGCTTCACCCGTTGTGCCGTTAACCGCGATGGCATCATGGCCGGTATTTGCTAAATGTTCTGCAATCTTTGCTACGCCGTCCCAATCAATCGCTCCATCTTTTTGAAATGGGGTCACCATTGCGGTGATCAAGCGGCCAAAAGGCGCCTCGATCTGGGTCGTCTGTTTATGAGGCATAGGGCTAACCCTATCGTGACTAAGGGGCTACTCGTCCAGACTTTTCGAATGCCCCGTGTGTAAGCGGCATAAGTGTTGCGAAATATTGCTCCATTTTCTCGGCAACCATCTCAATTTCCCGCTGCGGATAGCTGGGGAAATGCGATCCTTCGCGCGAGGTGCGAAGTGACAAGAAGTTCATGAGCGCTCGTGCATTCATGGTTACATACATTGATGAATAGAGGCCGACAGGCAGCACTGCTCGGGCAACTTCACGCGCCACGCCAGCATCGAGCATCTTCTTATAATTTTCATATGCAACCGTGCAGCTCTCTTTAATTGCACTGACCGTTATTTCGTATTGCTCATCGGTTCCATCGATAAATGAGTATGAACCAGCTTTGCCTATCTGAACCAACCTGCGTTCTTTGCTGGGAATGTAGAAATTTGGTCGGAGTTCGCGATAGCGGCCAGATTCCTCGTTATAGGAGGCGATGCGATGACGCATAAATTCACGGAAGACAAAGATGGGGGCGGAGATAAAGAAGGTCATCGAGGTATGCTCAAAAGGCGAGCCATGGCGTTCGCGAGCGAGATAGTTGATCAACCCCTCGGAGCGCGATGCATCTGAATCCACATCATCTAATGAGTTCTCCCCGGCGGTTGATACTCGAGCTGCCCAGACGACATCGGAGTCGCTGGCGCTAGCCTTAACCAACTCAACGGTTACATCGCTGCGGAAATTAATTTCAAAATGCTCTTCGCCCATGTAGCGACCTTATCTATTGGTACCCGCGAGGCTAGGGATTAGGGCAGAATATCGGCGTGTCAGTGCAGCGCGATTCCCTCAGTGTTGGCCTCGCGGTCGGGGCGGCTGGCATCGCCTTCGGCGCGGTGGCCGTCGCCGATCACTTCACCGTGGCCCAGGCTTGCTTCCTCTCGCTTGTTCTCTTCTCGGGGGCCTCGCAATTTTCACTTGTTGCGGTAATGAGCGCTGGCGGAAGCCCACTCAGCGCTATCGTCACCGGAACATTTCTGGGCGGACGAAATGGTTTGTATGGCGTGCGCATGGCCCAAATTCTCAAACTCAAAGGTCTAAAACGCGCTGTAGCTGCGCACGTCACCATCGATGAATCCACTGGTGTAGCGATTGCACAAGAGAGTCTCGAGGATCAACGTACCGCCTTCTGGTACACCGGCTTTGGCGTCTTCTTCTTTTGGAACTTATTTACCTTGATCGGAGCGCTCGGCGCTAAAGCGATTGGAGATACCTCGGCTTGGGGTCTTGATGTCGCCTCCCCCGCAATTTTCTGCGCTGTGCTCTTCCCGCGATTAAAAGAGCGAAAACTCTTGATAGCAGGAGTTCTTTCATTTATCTGGGCGCTGTCAATAACTCAATTCGTTCCGGCCGGAGTTCCCATTATTTCAACGGTGGTTATTGCTGCAATTATCGGGTGGAAGTAAATGAACTCTCAGTGGGTAGCCGTAATTGTCACCAGCGTTCTTTGTTACGCAATCAAATATATTGGCCATGCCATTCCCGAAATTTGGCTGGCTCATCCTCGGGTGCAACGGATTACCAATTTGATTCCGATTGTTCTCTTGAGCGCACTCGTCGCAATGCAGGCATTTACCACCAAAACTAAATTTATGGTGGATCATCGCCTGGCGGGTATAACGGTCGCGATTGTTGCCTTGACCGCAAAATTGCCATTCCCCGTCGTTGTTATTGGGGCAATGGCAACTTCTGCGATTGTGTATCGCTTAAAGATTTAAAGGATTGCTAAAGCGACAAGCTTTGCTTCAAGGTCTATATCGGAAGGCTCGGTCATATGAGTCCCATCCGGAAAAACAATCACTGGAATAGAGCGAAATCCGCCATTGATTTCAATGACTTTATCGGACGCTGCTTCGTCTAGTTCGATGTCGATGTAGTGGTATGCCACATTCTTGGAATCCAAAAATTTCTTCGAGCGGCGGCAATCCCCGCACCAAAGCGCGCTATACATTGTTATTTGGGCAGACAAGTTATTACTCCTTTGTTGTAAGGAGATTCTATTTCAAATCGAGGAAGTGCTCGAGTCCAAATGTGAGTCCAGGGGTAGCGACAACCTTACGAACTCCCAGCAATACTCCGGGCATAAACCCGGTGCGATCGATGGAGTCATGACGTATGGTCAATGTCTCGCCGAGATCTCCCAAAATCACCTCTTGGTGCGCAACCAGACCACGCAAGCGCACTGAATGAACTGGAACATCGCCTACCTGCGCTCCGCGAGCGCCTTGCAACGCAGATGAAGTTGCATCTGGCATTGCCGCCTTATCAACAGATTTTCGCGCCTCGGTGATGAGTTCTGCCGTCCGCGTAGCGGTACCTGAAGGGGCATCGGCCTTATTCGGGTGGTGCAACTCAATAATCTCAACGGATTCGAAGTATTTGGAAGCTTGTGCCGCAAACTGCATCATCAGCACGGCGCCTAAACCGAAGTTAGGCGCTATGAGAGCCCCTACCTTTGGGTTATCAGCGAGCCAGCCTTTGATGGTTGCCAGTTTCTTGGCGTCAAAACCGGTAGTGCCGACAACAACGTTAACTCCGTGTCCGATGGCGAATTCCAGATTACCCATCACTGAATCGGGGTGAGTGAAATCAACAACGACCTGCGCACCGCTGGAAACGAGTTGGTTAATATCGTCCCCGAGGTCCAGGGCCGCAACCAATTCCAGATCAGATGATTCGTTAATCGCGCCAACTGTGGTCGCACCCATGCGCCCTTTAGCGCCAAGTACCGCAACTTTGATGGTCATGCGATCACCTTCTCAAATTTTGTCGCCGATTTAAATGGTCCTACCAGGGCAAGCGTAGAAGGTCGAGGCAGGATTGTGCTGGCAATTGCCTTGATGTCATCGGGAGTTACCGCCGCAATTTTATTGAGGATCTCGTCAAAGCCCATGACTTCACCGTAAACGAGCTCGCTCTTGCCGATGCGCATCATGCGGGAACCGGTATCTTCCTGGCTCAAAACGAGGGAACCGGAGACCGCACCCTTAGCGCGGGTGATCTCTTCATCGGTGAGCCCGTTCGAGGCGATATCGAATGAGATATCACGAATAATCTTGATGACCTCGATGGTCTTATCTGGCTGGCAACCGGCATAGAAGGACATAGATCCCGCTCCGGAAAATTGTTGGACATAGGAGTAGACCGAATACGCCAAACCGCGCTTCTCGCGAATCTCCTGAAAGAGTCGGGATGACATTCCACCGCCCATGGCCGAAGCCAGAATGCTCAAAGCGAATCGACGATCATCGCTTCTTTCAACGCCTTCGACTCCAAGAAGTAAGTGAGATTGTTCGGTCTTGCGATCGATGATGCCGACCTTACCAACGCCGCGAGGTTTGACCTTTGGCGCATAACGCACATTCGCCGTCTTGGAAGGTACATCAAGGAATCCATCTCGCGCGAGAGCCTGCTCGACGAGTTTGACTACTTTCTTATGGCTGATATTTCCCGCAACCGCGATCACAATATCTTCGGGGCGATAGCGCTTCTTGTAATAGTTAAAAATTGCGTTCCGTGACATTCCGTTGATGGAATCGGCGGTGCCGAGAATCGATCTTCCCAATGGGGTGTCGCCGAAGTAAGTTTCGAGATAGAGATCGTGGATCAAATCTGAAGGGTCATCATCGCGCATAAACATCTCTTCGAGGACGACCGTGCGCTCTGCATCTACATCTGCAGCGGTGACCAATGATGAGGTAATTAAGTCTGCAATAACATCCACGGCGAGCGGCAAATCGGTATCAATGACGCGAGCGTAGAAACAGGTGTATTCCTTGCCAGTGAAGGCATTCATCTCGCCGCCGACTGCTTCAATCGAGGAAGAGATCGCCATGGCATCACGCCGGGAGGTGCCTTTAAATAATAAGTGCTCTAGAAAGTGTGAAGCTCCCGCGACAGGTAAAGTCTCGTCACGGGAGCCCACATTAACCCAAACACCAAATGCCGCTGATCGAACGGTTGAAACCTCTTCGGTAACAATGCGCAGACCGCTAGGCAGTGTGGTGCGAGCCATTAATTAGTTATTCAGCTGGTGAATCAGTTGGAGTTGTTCCATCAGCAAGAACTGGAACCAAGGAGAACTTGCCCTTTGGATCGATCTCGTTGATCTCAACTTCAATCTTGTCGCCAACCTTCATGACCTCTTCGAGGTTTTCAATGCGCTTTCCACCATGCATCTTGCGGATCTGCGAGATGTGGAGCAAGCCATCTTTACCTGGAACAAGTGAAATAAATGCACCGAAAGTCGCAAGTTTCACAATGCTACCGTTGAAACGCTCTCCGACCTTAGGGATTACAGGATTAGCGATCGCTTCGATCATTGCCTTAGCGGCCTCTGCCTGTGAACCTTCGAGTGCGCCGATGTAGATAGTTCCATCATCTTCGATGGTGATATCTGCGCCGGTCTCATCTTGAATCTGGTTGATCATCTTGCCCTTAGGTCCGATGATTGCACCGATCAAATCGGTAGGAACCTTGATCGAGATGATGCGAGGAGCCAAGAGGCTCATCTCATCTGGCATATCGATCGCTTGGTTCATGATGTCGAGGATGTGAAGGCGAGCCTCTTTAGCCTGCAGCAGCGCTGCAGAGAGAACTGAGGCAGGAATTCCATCAAGCTTGGTATCAAGTTGTAGCGCAGTAACGAATTCCTTCGTTCCGGCAACCTTGAAGTCCATATCGCCAAATGCATCTTCAGCGCCCAAGATGTCGGTAAGTGCGACATATTCGGTCTTGCCGTCAACAACATCTGAGATCAGACCCATTGCGATGCCCGCAACTGCTGCCTTAAGTGGCACACCAGCGTTGAGGAGCGACATGGTTGATGCACATACAGAACCCATGGATGTTGATCCATTTGAACCGAGCGCTTCTGAAACCTGACGAAGTGCATATGGGAATTCTTCGCGAGTTGGAAGAACTGGAAGTAGAGCGCGCTCAGCAAGAGCACCATGGCCGATTTCGCGACGCTTAGGTGATCCAACACGACCGGTCTCACCAACAGAATATGGTGGGAAGTTGTAGTTGTGCATATAACGCTTGTGGTTCTCTGGGCTCAAAGTATCGAGCTGTTGCTCCATCTTAAGCATGTTGAGAGTTGTAACTCCGAGGATCTGGGTCTCTCCACGTTCGAAGATTGCAGAACCGTGAACGCGAGGGACAACCTCGACCTCAGCGGTGATCGCACGGATATCGCGAACTCCGCGACCATCGATACGGATCTTGTCGCGCAATACGCGTTGGCGTACCGACTTCTTGGTAACAGAGCGGAGCGCGGCAGAAACTTCCTTTTCGCGTCCTTCGAACTCTGTTGCCAATGCGAGCTTGGTTGCTGCATTAACTTCATCGAGTTTGGTCTCACGATCTTGCTTTCCAGCAATAGTGAGCGCCTCTGAAATCTTTGATCCAGCGGCTGCATCAACAGCTGCGAAGACATCATCTTGGTAATCCAAGAAGACTGGGAATTCGCCGGTTGGCTTTGCAGCTACCTTGGCGAGTTCGTTCTGGGCATCGCACATCTGGCGAATAAATGGCTTTGCAGCTTCAAGTCCTTGACCAACAATCTCTTCGGTTGGAGCCTGTGCGCCAGCCTTGATGAGATTGAGCGTCTGGGTTGTTGCTTCTGCTTCAACCATGATGACTGCAATGTCATCACCGGCGATAGAACCAGCTACAACCATGTCGAAGACAGCCTTCTCCAAATCAGAGTGATTTGGGAATGCAACCCATTGACCTTCGATCAAAGCAACGCGAACTGCGCCGATTGGACCGGTGAATGGAAGTCCTGCAAGTTGAGTAGACATTGATGCTGCGTTAATAGCGAGCACGTCGTACATGTGGTCTGGGTTCAAAGCCATGACAGTGACGACAACCTGAACTTCATTGCGCAGACCCTTAATGAAGGCTGGGCGAAGTGGGCGGTCGATCAAACGACAGGTGAGAATTGCATCTTCGGAAGGGCGACCTTCGCGACGGAAGAATGATCCAGGGATCTTTCCCGCTGCATACATACGCTCTTCAACATCCACTGTGAGTGGGAAGAAGTCGAATTGATCCTTTGGCTGCTTTCCAGCAGTTGTTGCTGAGAGCAACATTGAATCATCATCTAGATAAACAAGTGCGGTACCCGCAGCTTGACGTGCAAGGCGTCCGGTTTCAAAACGGATCTCGCGCTTTCCATGCTTTCCGTTATCAATTGTGGCAACGGCGAACTTAACATCTGGACCCTCCATGGGTCATCTCCATTTCTCAGCTCTCTCATTTGAGGAAACGGATCTTCGATCGAAGTTCACGGGACACGCCCGTAAACCACTACCGAGGACCGATTTACTAATGAGAGAACTGTTACTTAAATTTTCAAATTAATTAAAGTTTATTAATTAACGGCGAATACCGAGCTTTTCGATAATCGCTCTGTAACGTGTGACATCGGTCTTTGCAAGGTATTGCAGAAGACGGCGACGCTTACCAACCAACAACAAGAGCCCACGACGGTTGTGGTGGTCATGACTATTAGTCTTGAGGTGTTCGGTAATCTCTTCGATTCGGCGCGAGAGCAGGGCAATCTGTGCCTCTGGGCTTCCTGTGTCAGTCGGGGATGCGCCGTACTTTGTGATGATTTCTAACTTCTCTGCTGGCTTTAACGCCATGGTGGTGCTCCTTTGACTTTCACGAGGGCCTCGGTGTGAATCACGAAGGCGCGCTTTCTCGTTTGTAGGCGAAGGTTATCAGCGAGGCGCCTGCGAGGAGAAATCGGCCCCATTTCACACGGGGATTGGGCAACAAATCGGCCTAAGCCGTGAGCGCCTTTGCCTGAATACAATCCTGCTTCATCTGCACCAAAAGTGGGTCGAGTCCATCGAATTTCAAGGTATCGCGTAGGCGAAATCCGATTTCCAACTTTGCCTCTTGATCATATAAATCCAGGCCTATTTGATCGATGGCGTAGGCCTCCACCTGACGACCACGAACTCCAGGGAAGGTCGGATTTGTACCGACCGATATTGCAGCTTGCCAGCGGTTATGCCCTACCGAGAGCCAGCCTGCGTAAACACCATCGGCGGGAACCGTAGCTCGCTCATCAAGTTCAAGATTGGCTGTTGGATAACCTATGGTTCGTCCCCGCGCCTCTCCGTGAATGACTGGCCCTTTGAGATAGAAAAAACGTGTGAGCAATTGATTCGCGCGTTCTACATCGCCGTCAACAATCAGGGTTCGGATTCGAGTAGATGAGATCGCGCTTCCACGATTCTCTTCGAGTCGGACAGAACTCACTTCAAAGCCATCGGCATGCTCAATAAGGTATTCAACATTGCCAGCTGCTTTGTGACCAAAGGTAAAATTCGCACCGACGGTTACATGAGTAGCGCCTAGTTGTTTCACCAAAATCTCTTCGATGAAATCCCTTGGGGATTTAGCAGCAAACTCTTTAGTAAAAGGAAGAACCACTACTTCTGTTGCACCGTTCTCTTTAAGAAGCAGGATGCGATCTTCCAGGGAAACCAGCGCTGAAGGTGTCCGCTCCGGTGCAAAGATTGATGTGGGATGCGGATCGAAGGTCAATACGGTTACGGGACCATGCTTGGCGGCCTCAGCGAGAATCTGCTGATGTCCGCGATGTACCCCGTCAAAGATCCCAATTGCCACCGAGTTCATGAAGCCTATTCTTTCATGGAAACCATGATTGGTGTCGCGAGATTTCTCTCCTTGAAATCTCGATTCTCCAGGAGGGCCACAAATGTTCCATCCCCCGCTAACCCGGCGTGCGGCCCCGCGGAAGAATTTGCGCTAATAGTGCGCCCAAATGAGATCTCGCTGAGTTCTTCTGGAGCCAAGTCGCGCACTGGCAAGATTCGAGAGATTCCCGCTGCAGTTGAGATGGGGGTGGCATCTTCCCAACCCGCACATTCTGCAATCTCAAATGGCGAGACCAGCGTGCGGCGCAGAGCGGTGAGATGTCCACCAACTTCTAAGGCGTTTCCTAAGTCACGAGCGATGGCCCGGATATATGTTCCCGCGGAACAGATGACGGAAACGTCTATCGAAATTTCCCCACCGCCCCGATTGATCGAATGAATCTCAATGGAGCTGATGGTTACTTCACGCGACGGTAGTTCAAACTCCTCGCCCGCTCTGACCCTTTCGTGTCCCGTCTTGCCTGCAACCTTAATCGCGCTGACAGAACTGGGGCGCTGTGAAATCGTCCCCACCATCTCGCCGAGAACGCGTGCAATCTGCGCATCCGTTACCTGGGCCAGAACTTCGGGCGCAGCGGTGTTCAAGAGTTCGCCTTCGCGATCATCAGTAACAGTTGATTTTCCCAGCGCGATTGTCGCGCTATATCCCTTAGTTCCATCTACTACATATTGAAGCAGCCTGGTCGCGTTACCCAATCCAAGTACCAATACGCCGGTCGCCATTGGATCCAGCGTTCCCGCGTGACCGACCTTCTTAGTTCCAAATCGGCGGCGAATTCTTGCGACGACATCATGGCTCGTCATTCCACTCGCCTTATCAACGAGCAGAAAGCCATCCATGGATTAAGTTGATTTACTCAGAGATCTTGTAAGGATCTGCATCGCCAATTGGCGTCGCGCCTTCTCGCAACTTCGCCAATTCGGCATCTGCGGCGCGAACAGAGGACATCAGATCATTCATCGCTGTTGCCGACTCTTGCAAGCCATCAGCAAAGAATTCAATGCTCGGAGTAATTCGTAGCCCCAACGCGCTTCCTACTTCGCGGCGGATTAGGCCTTTAGCCGATGCCAGCGCCGCGGCAGTTCCAGATTGTGCCTCTTCGTCACCAAGCACCGTATAAAAAATGGAAGCTTGCTGCAGATCACCGGTAACGCGCACATCTGTAATCGTTATAAAACCCAGGCGAGGGTCTTTAACCCGCGCCTCTAGCGTTGTAGCGATCACCTCTTTGATGCGATCTGCGACCTTGAGTGCACGATTTGATGCCATGGTTAAGCTCGCTTCTTCTCGCGAATCTCAAATACCTGGATGACGTCGCCAACTTCGAGATCCTTGTATGAACCGAGTCCAATTCCGCACTCATATCCATCCTTGACCTCAGTTGCATCATCTTTGAAGCGGCGGAGTGAATCGATGGTGAGGTTCTCGCCCATGATTGCGCCATTTCGCAAGGTGCGAGCCTTGGCATTTCGACGGATGAATCCATCGAGCACCAAGCAACCAGCGATATTTCCCACCTTGCTCGACTTGAAGATGTCGCGTACTTCAGCGTTGCCGAGTACAACCTCTTCGTATTCCGGCTTGAGAAGTCCCTTGAGCGATGCTTCGATCTCTTCGATGGCTTGATAAATAACGGTGTAGAAACGGACTTCAACACCCTCTTGATCGGCGAAGATTGCGGTTTGTGGTTCTGGCTTAACATTGAAGCCGATAATGACGGCGGTTGATGCAGAAGCCAAGGTGACATCGTTCTTGGTAATAGCTCCAACACCACGGTGAATAACGCGCAGATCAACTTCGACGCCAACATCGAGCTGGAGAAGAGCATCTTCGAGAGCTTCAACAGAACCGGAAACGTCACCCTTGAGGATGAGGTTAAGGGTGCTGACCTTGGATTGCTCCATAAAGTCTTCGAGTGAAACCTTCTTACGAGTCTTTGCGAGCATGGCATTACGCGTAGCTAGCTGACGCTTTTCAGCGATCTGGCGCGCAGTGCGGTCGTCTTCGGCAACCATAAATGTGTCACCAGCGCCGGGAACTGAGGTGAATCCCAGGACCTGGACTGGACGAGATGGTCCGGCTTCAGAGACTGCATCCCCATTCTCATCGAGCATGGCACGTACGCGACCGTATGCACCGCCTGCGACGATAGCATCTCCAACATGGAGCGTTCCGCGCTGCACAAGAACTGTGGCGACTGGTCCGCGACCCTTATCGAGGTTCGCTTCGATTGCCACTCCTCGCGCGGCATCATCAGCGATTGCACGTAGATCGAGCGCGGCATCTGCAGTAAGCAGAACGCTATCGATCAACGCATCAAGGCCTTCGCCTGACTTCGCCGAAACGTTTACAAATATGGTTGTTCCGCCGTACTCCTCTGCGATCAAGTTGTACTCGGTCAATTGTTGGCGGACCTTATCGGGGTTCGCGCCTTCTTTATCGACCTTGTTCACTGCAACAACGATTGGGACATCCGCTGCCTGAGCGTGGTTAAGCGCTTCAATGGTCTGTGGCATCACGCCGTCATCGGCTGCAACAACCAAGATCGCGATATCGGTGACCTTGGCACCACGGGCACGCATAGCTGTGAAGGCCTCGTGACCAGGGGTATCGATAAAGGTGATTGCGCGTTCCACGCCATCATGCATGCGGTGAATTTGATAAGCACCGATGTGCTGAGTGATTCCACCTGCTTCAGACTTAATGACTTCAGTCTTACGAATGGCATCCAGGAGGCGGGTCTTACCATGATCGACGTGTCCCATAACGGTAACGATCGGCGAGCGCGTAACGAGATCTTCCTCGGCAATATCTTCTAGCTCTTGTTCGAGGTCGATATCGAACTCTTCAAGAAGTTCGCGATCTTCGTCCTCAGGGCTAACAACCTGAATAACGAAACCTAGTTCGCCACCCAAAATCTTGAAAGTATCTTCATCAACAGATTGAGTCGCAGTGACCATCTCACCTAGGTGGAACAGCGCCGACACGAGTGAAGCTGGATCGCCACCAATCTTCTCTGCGAAATCCATCAGAGTCGCACCGCGACGAAGGCGAATTACAGTCTTTCCATCACCATGAGGAACGACAGCTCCTCCGAGCGATGGAGCAGCCATATTGTCGAACTCTTCACGTAACGCCTTCTTGCTCTTATGCGCCTTACCCTTCTTGCTTCCTTGCTTACCGAAAGCTCCAGCGGTACCGCCGCGTTGATGGCGACCGCCACCCTTTCCACCGAAGGTAGATGGTGCACCTGTTGAAGGTGCTGCAGATGGTGAACGATAAGGAGAACCAGCGCCGGCGCCACCTGGACGTGGTGCGCCTGCACCAGTTCCTGTGCCGGGAGCTCCAGCTGGACGCGCTGGACGCGCTGCGAAACCGGGACGAACTGCTCCGGGACGATTACCTGACATAGGTGGACGTTCGCCGGGACGAATAGGGCGATTTGCTGGTGGACGCGGCATCGCGCCGCCAACAGCTGAGGTGAAGGGATTATTTCCGGCACGTGGTGGGCGCGGAATTGCGCCGGCAGCAGATGCGGGAGTGGTTGGAGTTGCAAAGGGATTGTTTCCGGGACGCGGTAGATGAGGTGTTGCATCCTCTGCCGCTGGGGCATCATTTGATGCAGCAGGTGCGACTGGCGCGGCAGGAACTACCGGTGGCCGTGGCATTGCACTCGCTGGAGCGGTTGAACCCGCAGATATTCCCAATTGATTGCGGGTGCTCTCATCGAGTTGCGCGATGGCAGCATCAATTTCCGCTTGGGTTGGTTCGGCTTTCTTGGCAGCGCTCTTCTTGGCGACCGCTTTCTTGGCAGGCGCTGGAGTACCTTCCGCCGGTTTCATATCGGGGAACTTCTCCATCAACTTGCGCACGACAGGCGCTTCTACCGTTGATGATGCTGACTTAACGAACTCGCCAACTTCTTGTAACTTAGCGAGGAGCTCTTTACTGTCGAGCCCTAACTCTTTTGCTAATTCGTAAACGCGGACCTTTGCCACAGTTGCCTTCCTGGTTCTCGGCCCCTGCGTCTATCGCTGAAGCCTAAATAAGTGCCTTACTCATGAGCGCGCGGTGCTCATGATTGAGTGTGTGCCTTCATTTTTGCTCCTTAGGATCTTGCTGGTTAATCATTGAACTGCTTTTAAGAAAAGCCTCTAGGCCTTCGGTGTGAAGATCTCCCCCGGACTTAAAGGCCCGATTAAAAGATCTCCGCAACTTTGCTACCTCGAAGCATTTCGGGTGTAGCCAAGCTCCTCGACCGCCGAGTGTGTGACTGGGGTCTGGAGTTACCTGACCTTCGACCAACACAAGGTGGAGGAGTTCTTTCGAACTCTCCCGGCTCCTACACGCGATACAACTGCGCATCGGGACCATTAAGGAGAACCTTACTCGGTCGCAGCCGTGGGGCGTAATTCCTCATCTTCCGCGAGCGCAGCGAGCTCGGCGGCGGCCGCTGCGGCAGCCTCAGCCTTAGCGATATCGCTCGGTTTGAGCAGCCGCTCAACGGGATTATCTGGATGGATATCCATGCGCCAGCCGGTGAGTTTCACCGCGAGTCGGACATTTTGGCCATCTTTTCCGATAGCAAGAGATAGTTGATAATCGGGAACGATCACCTTTGCCGACTTAGCCAGCAGGTCGACGATCTCAACGCTAGAGACGCGGGCCGGCGCCAACGCGCTAGCGACATATGCAGCGGGATCTTCCGAAAAATCTACGATATCGATCTTCTCGCCATGAAGTTCATCCATGACCGCTTTAGCGCGCGCACCGACGGGACCGATGAGGGCGCCCTTTGGACTTACTCCGGCGCGGTGGGAGCGAACAGATACCTTTGAGCGTTGACCTGGTTCGCGCGATACGCCAACGATTTCAACTACATGATCCTTAAGCTCGGGAACTTCCAAGGTAAAGAGCATCTTTACAAAGAGTGGGTGGGTGCGCGAGAGAGTAACTTCGGGGCCTTTTTCACCCTGACGCACATCGACTACATAGGCCTTAATTCGATCGCCATGCTTGTAGTGCTCTGTCGGGACTTGTTCAATGAGTGGAATCTTTCCCTCAACTTTGCCAAGATCAACATAGATAATATTTACATCGCGCCCCTGCTGCACGATTCCAGAGATAATGTCTCCGACGCTTCCGGTGAATTCGGCGACGATGACCGCATCATTGCTGGCTCGCATCTTCTCTTTAAGCACCTTGCGCACGACTGATTTGATCTTACTTTCAAAGCCCTCGGGCATATGCGTAATGGTTTCAGTGTAAATACCTTCAGCATCGAATTGTGGAACGTGAATAAAGATTTCACCGGTCTGGCGATTGAGAACTGCACGACCTTGAGGCATCGCTTCAGGTAGTTCGGCATAACTCTCTGTGACGGTCTGCTCTATGGAATTGAGAAGCTTTTCGAGCGGGATGCCTTTTTCTACGGTCATCGCCAAGAGGGCATCTACATCAACGCTCATTCTTGTTCAGCCTGCTTCAGCGATTTAAATTCAATTTCAACGTGTGCCGTATTGACATCGGCAAGTTGGATGGGTTGTGCATCAACTTCGACAGTGGATTCGCGCAGATCGCCGATTCTTCCCTTAACCAATGTTCCGTTATGGAGAACCAGAGTCACTAAACGTCCATGATTCTTACGCCAGTGTCGGGGCAGAGTTAAAGGTCGATCAATACCAGGAGAGGAAACTTCGAGAGTAAATGGGGTCTCGCCCAGCTCGGGAAGGTTTTCTAGGATTTCAGAGATCTCTTTGGTGACTGAGGTAACTTGATCAAGATTGAGATGGGTCTCGCTATCGACAATAACGGTGAGGGTTGTTGGTGAGCCACCAGTGAGGGTGACCTCTTCCAAATAAATGCCAGTTCCTTCGAAGGTGGGGGTAATCGCTGCGATTACTGCTTCAATAATGCTCATTACTGGCTCTCTTTTCCGCTATTTAGTTGTAGATCCAATCATAACTCAACTTGGCGATGAGAGCCGCCACAACAAAGAGGAAAACCTTGCGCACCAGGGGAGAGCCCCCGCGTATCGCCAGACGTGAACCAATCACCGCGCCCAAAACATTTGCGATAGCAAGCGCTAATCCAAGGCGCCACCAGATGTGGCCAGTGAGTTGAAAGGTCGCGATCGCCCCGAAATTAGTGGCGATATTTACCAGCTTGGCGGTGGCGCTCGCTTTTAGGAATTCATAACCGACAACAATCACCAATAAGAAAACCAAGAAGGCACCGGTCCCGGGACCGAAGAGGCCATCGTAAAAGCCAATGAGTAGACCACACGCTGCAACAATCCAAAGCCTGGTTGCATGGGTGTAACGCAATCTTTCGCTCAAACCTAGATCGGGTTTGCGCCAGGTGTAAATGCCAACGAGTACTAAGAGCGTGAGGATCAATGGATGAAATACCGAAGTTGGAAAATGTGCCGCGATATGAGCTCCAGCAACTGAACCGATGAGCGCGGGCAACGCCATAGTTATTGTTAATCGCAGATCGGGCCTTACCTTCCTAAAATAGGAAGCGGCGGCAGTTGACGTTCCAAAGATCGATGGAATCTTGTTGGTACCAAGAATCATCGGTATTGGTTTATCAGAAATTCCGATTAAGAGCGCTGGCAGTTGCACCAATCCCCCGCCACCTGCGACCGCATCGACAAAACCAGCGAAACCCGATGCCAGGG
>CAIKID010000280.1 GCA_903827345.1 uncultured Actinomycetes bacterium
GCTTGCGAAGGATGCGATCCAGTGATTTCGCCCTTGTAATAATTAAGATGGCTGGAATCTGGATACATAGGATGCGGTGGGGCGATCATTCCTTGACGCAATGGCGCAAGTAGGTCGTCCTTTTCAAAGATTAACTTGGAGCGTTCATCATCGGCCAATTCATATTCATTGGTCATCGTGAGTGCGCGAGTTGGACAGGCCTCGATGCAGAGACCACAGAAGACGCATCGCAGATAATTAATTTGATAGACCTGGCCAAAGCGCTCTCCTGGAGAGAAACGTTCCTCTTCAGTGTTATCTGCACCTTCGACATAAATCGCATCTGCAGGACAGGCCCAGGCGCAGAGTTCACAACCGATGCACTTCTCTAACCCATCTTCATAGCGATTAAGTTGATGGCGACCATGGAAACGCTCTGCAGTTGGTTCTTTAACCTCTGGATATTGGACGGTATTAACCTTCTTGAACATGGTCGCAAAGGTGACCCAGAATCCAAGGAGTTGTTGCGAGAAACTCTTCGCTTCATCAGCCATTGTGGTTCTCCAGTTCTGTAACCACTTCAGTTTGTTCGATCGTCAAGTGATTGACTATTGATTGTCCGGGCAGAGCTGGAATTGGGAAAGAGGGAGGAGGTAGATCAGGCAGAACCGCAGCCGCCTTCGCCTTCACCAAACTTCGGTCATACAAAGTGGTTACAAGCACCACGAGTAGGACAACCCCGATGCTAAATCCCAAGACGATTATGCGGCTTACAGCGCGTTGGGACATCACGCGCAAGGTGGCGAGGATCAAGATCCAGACCAAACTAGTGGGAATCAATACCTTCCAACCAAACTTCATGAACTGGTCATAACGCAGGCGAGGTAGCGTTCCGCGCAGCCAGACGAAGAGGAAGAAGAAAGAGACAACTTTTCCGATAAACCAGAAGAGCGTGAACCAGCCACCCAACCAACTCTCGGTAAATGTAAGGCCAGGAAGCGCGTGATAGCCGCCCATAAAGAGCGTGGTTGCGAGTGCAGATACTGCGACAATGTTGACATATTCTGCCAAGAAGAAGAGCGCGAATTTGAGTGAAGAGTATTCCGTGTGGAATCCACCCACGAGTTCGCCTTCTGCTTCCGCCAAATCAAATGGCGCACGGTTTGTCTCACCCACCATGGAGATTACATAGATAACAAAGGAGGGGAACAAAATGACCGAGAACCACCATTTGTGTTGCGCGGCAACAATCTCTGATGTGGACATGCTTCCCGAATAAATAAAGACAGCGACAAGTGAAAGTCCCATCGCAACTTCATAAGAAATAACTTGAGCGCTGGAACGCAATCCACCAAGTAGTGGGTAGGTAGAGCCGGAAGACCATCCGGCGAGAACGATTCCGTAAACTCCGATGGAGGCAATAGCCAAGATATACAAGACGCTGACTGGAAGATCAGTCAATTGCATCGCGGTTTTGTGACCGAAGAGTGTGACCGTGCCAGTAAATGGGATAACAGCAAATGCCATAAAGCAGGTGGTTGCTGAAATTATTGGAGCAATAATAAATACGACTTTGTCAGCCGCTGCTGGAATCAAATCTTCCTTAAGTGCTAACTTCACACCATCGGCGAGAGCTTGGAGTAATCCAAACTTTCCAACGCGGTTAGGTCCCAGGCGCATCTGCATGCGAGCGACAATTCTGCGCTCTCCCCATACGGCCATCAAGGTGCAGACGACACAGAAGACAAATATCAGGAGTCCCTTAACTAAAATTAACCAGCCGGGATCTTGTCCGAGCAAAGCTGCTGTACTCATCGCTTTGCCACCTTTACTGATCCAGATGTGAATCCCAGTGCGGGAATTACTTGGGATCCTTCAGAGTTGCGAGGTACCCAGATTAAATTATCTGCGATTGCGCGAATTGAGACTGGAAGTTCAATCGACCCACGCTCACTTGAGATCACTAAAAAATCAGTTTCAGTGACACCTAGTGATGCTGCAGTGGCACTTGAAATATGCGCGCGTGCCTGCTTTGCCGTGCCGGCAAGGTTCACCTCGCCTTGCTGCAATGAACCTAGATCAAGCAAGAGGCGCCACGAAACAAGGGTGAAACCATCGGAAGACGCTGGGGCGGATGCTCTCTTCAAGAATGCTGGCTGTGTTCCATCCCAAATACCCAACGATGCAATTTCACGCGTGGTTGCAGTAACAGTCGGAAGATTAATTGGCGTACCCATCTCGTCTGCCAAGATCGACAGGATGCGCACATCGCTGCGTAGGTCGACATCGTCGATTCCCTTTTCAAAGGCGCGAGCGATTCCACGCCAATCCAGGTATGAACCACTCTTCTCGACAACCGCAGCAACCGGAAGAACTACATCAGCTATAGAGGTAACAGCGGTATTAGATATTTCGAGTGATACGACAAAGGTGTTGAGAAGTTGATTTAAAGCATCCGCCGAAATATCCATGGCATCGAGGCCTCCGATAAGAACCGCGTCGAGCGATTCATCGTTGAGGGCAGCCAAGATCTCTGACGTAGAACGACCTGGATTTTCTGGAAGTGTTTTCACTCCCCATGCGCTCTGCAGATCTACACGAGCTGCGGCATCTGAGAGGGGGCGATGGCCGGGAAGCAAGTTTCCGATAGCTCCTGCGGCTAGTGCTCCGCGTTCGCCAGCGCGACGTGGGATCCACGCCAACTTGGCGCCGGTCGATTGTGAAAGTTCGTACGCTGCAGAGAGAGCTCCAGTGGTTTCAGCGGCACGCTCACCAATCAAGATCACACTCCGTGCAGTCAAGCCAGAAATTTCAGCAAGACCTTGCACCAACTGTGCAGCGAGTTTCTTAGAGCCACGGCTAGCAAGAGGTGCGTCGGAAGAGACAGCGAGTCCGCGCTTGGTAACTTGACGATAAATGCGTAAGAAAACGATGGGTGATTCTTCTTCTGGCTCGAAGCTCGCGAGTACCACATGGTCGGCCTTATCGATATCAATGTACGTTGTCTTGAGATTCGTAACAACCGCCGCTAGGAAATCGCGCTCCTCATTGCTATGTGGTCGGGCGCGGAAATCGATGTCGTTTGTTCCTAGAGCAACGCGGGCAAATTTGGAATATCCATATGCATCTTCGTGCGTTAAACGGCCGCCGGCTAGAACGCCAACGCGCTTACCCTTCAGTCCAGCTGCTGCTGCTGCAATCGCTTCTGGCCACGACGCTTCATGGAGTTCACCATCGGCACCACGAACAAGTGGAGTCTTTACGCGTTCGCGAGATGTGAGATATTTAAATGCCCAACGACCTTTATCGCAGTTCCACTCTTGGTTGACCGCTGGATCATCGCCACCAAGGCGACGAAGTGTCTTACCGCGGCGCATATCGGTGCGTAGATCACAACCTGACGCGCAATGTTCACAGGCGGAATTTACAGAGACGAGATCAAAGGGACGGGCGCGGAAACGATAGGAAGATCCAGTGAGTGCGCCGACTGGGCAGATCTGCACTGTGTTGCCGGAGTAATAGGATTCAAAAGGTTGATTCTCATAGATACCAACTTGTTGTAGCGCCCCGCGTTCGTTGAGGGTAATAAATGGATCGCCGGCAATCTGCTCCGAGAAGCGAGTGCAGCGCGCACAGAGCACGCAACGTTCGCGATCGAGCAGGACTTGCGATGAGATATTGATTGGCTTTTCAAAGGTGCGCTTTTCGCCTTCGAAGCGTGACTCGGGGCGACCAGCAGACATGGCCTGATTCTGCAGTGGGCACTCGCCACCTTTATCGCAGATCGGGCAATCAAGAGGGTGGTTGATTAAGAGGAACTCCATGATTCCCTCTTGCGCCTTGGCGGCAACAGGAGAGGTGAGTTGAGTATTTACGACCATGCCATTTTCGACGGGCATCGTGCATGAAGCTTGTGGCTTAGGAAAGGCGCGCCCGTTGATAGAAACGTCTACCAAGCACTGGCGGCAAGCACCTTCGGGAGCAAGTAAAGGGTGATCGCAGAAACGTGGAATTGCGATTCCCAACTGCTCGACAGCGCGAATAATGAGAGTTCCTTTTGGAACGGTTACTTCTGCACCATCGATTAATGCGGAGACGGTCTCGACCGCTACAACTGCTTGCTCGGGCGTCATTTATGCACCTGCCGTTTCAAAGAGCGTCGAAGCGACCGGATCAAATGGGCAACCGCCATTTGTCTGGTGCAAGATGTATTCAGCGCGGAAATATTTGAGTGAAGAGATAATCGGTGATACGGCGCCATCGGCCAGCGCACAGAAGGAGCGACCAGCGATGTTGTCGCAGAGGTCGAGAAGTTTTTCTAGATCTGCTTCCGTACCTTTGCCTGCCTCTAGATCCTTCATTAATTGCACGAGCCACCAGGTGCCTTCACGGCAAGGTGTGCACTTTCCGCAGGACTCATGCTTGTAGAACTCGACCCAGCGCAGCGCAGCGCGAACAACACATGTGGTCTCATCAAAGATTTGTAGCGCCTTTGTTCCAAGCATGGAACCTGCGGCTGCGACGCCTTCGTAATCCAGCGGAACATCGAGATGTTCGGCAGTAAACATTGGAGTGGAAGAACCTCCAGGGGTCCAGAATTTCAATTCATGACCGGCGCGAATTCCGCCAGCGAGTTCTAGAATCTGACGCAAGGTAATTCCCAAGGGCGCTTCAAATTGTCCAGGGTTAGTGACATGACCAGAGAGGGAATAGAGCGTGTATCCCTTGCTCTTCTCGGTTCCCATCGCTTGGAACCAGTCGGATCCGTTTGCGATAATGGAAGGTACGGAAGCAATTGATTCAACGTTGTTAACAACTGTAGGCATCGCATAGAGGCCAGCGATGGCAGGGAATGGTGGGCGCAAACGTGGCTGACCGCGGAATCCTTCGAGGGAATCCAGCAGCGCAGTTTCTTCACCGCAGATATATGCACCAGCACCAGCGTGCAAGGTGAGCTCTAAATCAAAGCCACTGCCCAAAATATTCTTACCAAGTAGTCCGGCTGCATAAGCATCGTCGATAGCTTTCTGCACTCGACGAACCACGTGCACTACTTCACCACGAATATAGATAAATGAATGGTTGGCGCGGATCGCATAGGACCCGATGATTATGCCTTCGATGAGGACGTGCGGGTTTGCCATAAGCAATGGAATATCTTTGCACGTGCCAGGCTCTGACTCGTCGGCGTTCACAACTAAGTAGTGCGCCTTGTTGTCGCCTTGGGGAATGAAGCCCCACTTGCTACCAGTAGGGAATCCTGCGCCGCCGCGACCGCGAAGTCCCGACTCTTTTACGAGCGCAATAACCTCATCGGGCGTGGATTTAAGAGCTTTAGCTAGCGGCTTATAACCACCATGGCGCTTATAGGCGGCGATAGTAAAGGAATCAGCTTCATCCCAATGTGCCGAGAGAACTGGCTTTAATGTGCTCATTTTTTGCCCTGTGCCTTTGCGATATTTAGACCAAGGAGCGATGGAGCGCCGGCTTGTACACCCTCTTCAGCGAGGCCATCCGATAAACCAGCGAGCACGGCAGAATTCTCTTTCCAGGTGCGCAACTTTGCAGGGCCGCGCGTGGGAGCAGGCGGATTACCTTCGCGAATTGCATCAACCAAATTATTTACTGAAGTTGGAGTTTGATTATCGTAAAACTCCCAGTTGACCATAACGACTGGGGCATAATCACAAGCGGCATTACATTCGATGCGCTCGAGTGAAACTTTTCCATCAGCGGTAGTTTGATCCTTCTTGATACCAAGACGATCGCAGACTGATTCGTAAATTGCATCTCCACCCATAATGGCGCACAAGGTATTGGTACAAATTCCGACGTGATATTCACCGACCGGTTCGCTCTTGTATTGCGTATAGAAAGTTGAGACAGCAGTTACTTCAGCGGTAGCCAAATCCAATTTTTCAGCGATGGTTTCAATTCCACGCGCCGTTACATAA
>CAIKID010000281.1 GCA_903827345.1 uncultured Actinomycetes bacterium
AGCATCTGGATCATTGGCGATTACGACATCACCCTCGCTGGCACGGGCTACCTCAAGAGCAAGATCAATCGCCCCAGGCTCCTCAGGATTCGGAAATGCCACAGTAGGAAAATCAGGATCTGGCGCAGTTTGAGCCGTAACCAGGATTGGCGCCGGATAGCCTGCTCGGGAAAAGACTCTTTCGACCGTCTCGGTACCGACCCCATGCATCGCGGTGTACACGGCCTTCACATCAAAAATTGTGGGAGCAATGCTGGCGGTGCGCGCTACATAGCGATTAAGGACATCATCGTTCAGAATGGTCCACTCAGAGCCGCGAACAAGTGCGTGATTTTGCTGTGAAATATATTCTGAGATCTGCTCATCCGCCGGTGAAACGATCTGAGAGGCGTTGTAATTAATCCCATCTACCACTCCCCCTAGGTATACCTTGTAACCATTATCTTGCGGTGGGTTGTGGCTCGCGGTCACCATAATTCCACAGTCAACTTTCAAATCCCTTACAGCATAAGCCAAGACTGGGGTAGGCAGTGGTCGCGGTAAAACAAATACTTTTATACCTGCGCCATTGAAGATGGCAGCACTTTCAAAGGTGAAATCTTCAGAGCCATGTCGCGCGTCGCGCCCAATGACCACAGTGGTCAATCCGCGCGCCTTCATATAAGCAGCGATTCCCGCCGCCGCTCGTGCGACAACTGCGCGATTCATACGCGAAGGACCCGGACCTATTGGCCCTCGCAACCCAGCTGTTCCGAACTGCAAAAAGCCAGAGAACGCAGCCTTCAATTCGTCTTCATTTTCGGTATCTAGCCAACTTTGTAATAACGAAGCTGTCTTGAGATCGGGATCGAGTGCGATCCACTCTACTACTTCAGCACGAAGTTCTGCGGAGATCATATTTTATGTAATACCTTGCTTAAGAGTTCGCCCATCTTGCCGGCGGCCGCTTTACCCGCAGCCATAACTTCTTCATGACTCAATTTCTCTCCGGTAATTCCCGCCGCGGCATTAGAGACGAGCGAAATAGCAACTACCTCAGCACCCAAAGCATGCGCAGCTATCGCTTCTGGAACCGTGGACATTCCCACTAGGTCGCCACCAATGACGCGGATCATATTGATCTCAGCAGGCGTCTCGTAAGAAGGTCCGCGCCAGTGCGCGTATACGCCTTCTGCGAGTGTGGGATCTTCGGCGCGCAATATTGCGCGGATGCGTTTGCTATATAAATCTGTAAGGTCTACGAAGTCGGCGCCAATCAAAGGGCTTACTGCAGTGAGCGAAATGTGATCTTTTATTAAAACAGGTTGCCCAACGGCGTAATCGCGATTTATTCCACCACATGCATTTGTCAGAATAACAGTTTTACATCCTGCTTTAACGGCGGTGCGAACTCCATGCACGACCGGCTCAATTCCTTTGCCTTCATATAGGTGGGTACGACCTAGAAATACAAGAGCGCGAATTGTTCCGTTGGCACCCTCAAGATCATAGGAGCGAATCTTTCCACCGTGACCAAAGACTGTAGGAGCAGGAAAGCCAGGTAGATCAGTCGCTTCGAATTCGTGCGTAGGCGTTCCCAGGGCATCAGCCGCCGAGACCCAACCCGAGCCCATGACTAGGGCCACATCATGGCGATCTTTTCCAGTAATTCTTGTCAATTCGGCTGCGGCAAGTACAGCGGTTCCTAGTGGATCGGAATATAAATCGCTCATAGGAGAAACTTATCGGGAAGTCACGGCTGCTGGAACATCCTCACGAGTGATTTGAAGGACGGCGTAGGAGGCGACGATGCAGAGCACTCCTGCTACATAAAAAGCGGCGGCATAGTTGCCCAACTTGTCGTGGATGATCGCTCCCCCAAGTGCGGCAATAGACCCACCTATCTGATGGAAGGCAAAGACCCATCCGTAGACAATCGTTCCATGGTCAGG
>CAIKID010000282.1 GCA_903827345.1 uncultured Actinomycetes bacterium
CATCCCGATGTGCGATGGCTCTCGTATTTACAGCCTTACGGCGTAGAGCAGATGCAAGCTTCGGCCGCATCCGCGTAACTTTTACCACGCGGCGTCTAATACACTTCCGCCCATGATCGTTCACTTCTTAAATCATCTTGCCATGTCCACCCAAGAGCCAGGTGCAATTCCCGGTTCTGGCCTTAAGTTGTATCAAACCTTCTTGCTCTACATCGTGGCGCCTGTTGGACTCTTCCTTGGAATTACCGCAATCGTTCTTCTTTCGTCGCGTCCAAAGAAGAACTAACACATATTTCTTAAGGTTTTATTTTGCGCTGTAGATATCTTTTTCTTGAATCTTGAGCGAACGCGCCAACGAATCGCGCCCCTCTGAAACCAAGCGTCGCAACACATCCGGAGCGCTCTTTCCTGCTCCATCCATCCACGCGTCGGATTTATCCAAAGTATCTTGAGAGATGATGTAACGCGGGTAGAGAAGTTTGACGCTCTTGCTTGCCACTTCGAACGAGGTGTTGTTCCACATGTGGAGCAATGAGTCAAAGTACGGATCTACATACGCTGACAAGAGATCGATTTGGCGAACGCTCATGAATCCACTGCTTAAAGCAGAACGCTTGGAAGTTGAGAGTTGGTTGCCAAGAAGTTGCTGCCAAGTTTCGGCTTTGATGACTGGATCAGGGAGCGCAGCAATTGCTTCAGCATGACTTAACTCACCGGTGATTGTCTGATCCTGGGCGAGTATTGAATCAATTTCATCGCGTGTAATTACACCGCGATTTGCAAGGGTGACTGCAAAGAACCACCGCAGATCGCGGTCAACGACGAGGCCAGGTAATCCTCCATCAAGCATGCTTCGAACAAACTCGATCTGCACTCGAGTAATAGAGAGGGTTGCGTAAATCCGAGCTAGTTGCAGTTGACTATCGCTACCTGGCACGGCGTTGCGAAGTACAACCTCAACCTGGCTAGACATTTCTGCTCGAAGGTCATTTCGGCGAGCGGGGTCGGAATGAATTTCCACGTTACTGATCAAGTCAGCGCCGAGACCGGCAATCAAGTTGATGAGAATTTCGCTCTTGAGACCTTGCAGAACGAGCTGCGTAAAATCGTGTGTCGAGATTTCTGCATCGCGCCACATATCCCAGACAGCGATCCAGGACAAGGTTCTAGCGATGGGGTCGGTGATGTCTCCTAAATGACTCTTCAGGGTATCAATGGAACGTTGATCAAAGCGGATCTTGGTATAGGCCAGATCGCCATCATTAATTAAAAAGAGATCGGCTACCTTTTCATTGACAAATTCCGGCAGTTCGGAGATTTCACCTGATGCATCAATTTCGGTGCGCTTGCGAATAACTAACTGGCCGTCTACAAGGTCATACAAAGCTACAGCTATGCGGTGCGGACGAACTTCTTGTGATCCGGCAGGAACGGTTGGGGCGACTTGCTTAAGAGCCACCTTTGTATAAACACCGTTCGACTCTTCGAGCAGTGGATACATCGTGTTGATTCCAGCAGTTTTAAGCCACGTTCCACTCCACGCATCTAGATCGCGACCACTGGTTGACTTGAGTTCGGTGAGCAGATCGGAAAGCTTGGTGTTCTGCCAAGCAAATTTTTCGAAGTACTGGCGCAACCCCTTAATGAAGTTATCTCGACCTACGTAAGCACTCAACTGGTGCAGTACCGCTGAGCCTTTGGCGTAAGAGATTCCGTCGAAGTTGGCGTCGACGGCATGGATATCAACCATATCTACTGCGATTGGATGGGTACTCACCAATTGATCTTGGTCAAATGCCCAACTCTTGTCATCGATAATGAAACTGGTCCAACCATCTTTGAATCGCGTACCTTCAACGAGCGCGAGGAACGAGGTCCATTCAGCAAAGGACTCATTGAGCCAGAGATCATCCCACCAGAACATCGTGACCATGTTTCCAAACCACATATGAGCCATTTCGTGCAGGATTACGTGCGCGCGCTGTTCGCGTCGGCGTTCGGTCACTCTGCTACGGAATACCAAGAGGTCTTCACGGAATGTCACAACGCCGGCATTTTCCATCGCTCCCCAGTTGAAGTCGACTACTGCAACTTGGTCATACTTTTCAAAGGGATATGCCAATCCAAAGATCTTCTCAAAGTAGGCAAAGCCCTCTTTTGTCAGCTGAAATATTTCTGCGGGGTCCACACTTTCGGCGAGCGATTTGCGGCAGTAGATGCCAAGTGGGACGACCTTCTGACCTACATATTCATCATGAACATGGGAGTAAGGACCGGCGACCACAGCGGTGATGTAGGTAGAAATTCGCGGGGTAGTCGTAAACTGCCAAAACTTGGAATTGCCATCGAGCCGGGTATCTTTTACCGGGTTGTTGGATATGACTTCCCAATTTTGTGGAGCCAGGACAGATAGCGTGAAAGTGGCCTTGAGATCAGGTTGATCAAAGCACGGGTACATATTACGAATGTGGGCAGTCTCGCCCTGGGAATATAGATAGGTCTCATTATCTGCCGGATCTACAGATTTTTGCAGTCCTTCACCGGTCTTCGAGTAAAGCGATTCAACTTCTAGGACCAAGATATTTTCAGATTGGAGATTGGTGAGGTAGATGGTTTGACCATCAAAACCGTTTGTGATCACTGGTGTTCCATTGAGGGTTGCGGATACTACGCGCACCGCCATTGTGTCGATAAAAGTGGAATACCCGATTTCGTTACAAGTGAATGCAACGGTGCTGCGGGCAAAAAAAGTATCGCCAGTACCAGTAACGTCTAGAAATACGTCGTAACTGTCCACGGCAAGGTGGCTCGAACGCTCCAAAGCTTCTGAACGTGAAATATTGATTCCAGGCATGTTCTTCTCTCAGACTCGATTTGGCTAGGCTTACCTTCTTATTTATGGATTTATTCCCTAGGAAGTAGGTTACAAGATGATCGAGCGTCCCGATAATCGAAGCTATCGATTACGTGGGGATCGCCAGACTCTGGCTCAAGAGAACGCTTACAAGCGATCGTGGAGCACCTTTGGAATTGAGCTCTCAGGCTCGATAAATCCTGCAGATTTGTTTCCCGAGAGCTCTGCGCAGATTATGGAGATTGGTACTGGAATGGGTGAGGGGACTGCTCTTATCGCTGCCGCTTTCCCTGACACTGGATTTATCGGTGTAGAAGTGCACAAGCCCGGGGTAGGTGCACTTCTGGGTTATATCGAGCGGCAGGAATTAAAGAATTTGCTGTTGATAGAAGAAGATGTCCATATTGTTTTGCAAAACCATTTCCCAGATCGGGCCTTCAACGCTTTTCATCTCTACTTTCCCGATCCGTGGCCAAAACGCCGCCACCACAAACGCCGCATAGTTCAATCCGAATTTTTGCAACTCATTCATGACAAGCTCAAGCCGGGTGGATATATCCACATTGCTACCGATTGGGTTCCGTATGCACAGTGGATTGAAGCGGTTTTTTCAGAGAGCCAACTCTTCACAGGCGGCAAGATCGATCGTCCGCAATGGCGTCCGTTAACAAAGTTTGAAGGTCAGGGCATCCGAAAAGGACATGTTGTAACAGACCTCAAATACTTTAAGAAAGGCTAGATAGCGCCTTCGTCTTCGAATTTAGAGATCAGCGCTATGCGGCGGACGTGGCGCGGATCGTTGGTAAAAGGAGTCGCCAGAAATAAATCGACGAGCGCCAGCGCAACCTCTTCGGTATGCATCCGGCCCCCTATAGCAATCACATTGGCATCGTTATGTTCTCGGGCCGCGATAGCGGTTGCTTCATTCCATACCAGGGCCGCACGGATGCCTTTGACCTTATTGGCTGCCATCTGCTCGCCATTGCCGGACCCACCGAGAACAATTCCGAGGGATCCTGGCTCTGCGGCAGTGGCAAGAGCTGCCGGAATGCAGAAGACGGGATAGTCATCAAGTGCGTCGAAGGTGTGTGGACCATGATCGACCACATCGTGGCCCTGCGCAGAGAGATGCGAGACAATTCGGTTCTTGAAATCAAGCCCTGCATGGTCGCTGCCGATGTGAATTCGCATGG
>CAIKID010000283.1 GCA_903827345.1 uncultured Actinomycetes bacterium
CTTACATACATCACGAGAATCTGGATGTACCTCTCCCCCGTCTTATGGTTGCCAAGTAGTTTGCGTGGAAATATGAAAATCTTGCTCTGGATAAATCCCTTGGGACCAGTTCTTAACGCGACATCACGAGTATGGGTGAGCGGAGATTCACTTACTCAACCTATTATTTTGGGTTGCATACTGTGGGCCATCGCATCCATCGTAATCGGCGGCTACTTCTTCATTTCAAGGGAGCGCGACTTTGCGATCCGCCTCTAAATCACCCATTGTGATGCCAGATGATCTGGCAATCCGCATCGAAGATCTCTCCATCACCTACAAGGTGAGCCTGGAAGCAAAGCGGACGATGAAGAACGCCCTCATGCGCGCCAGCCTTAAACAGAAAGAGCGCACTCGCATTATCGAAGCGGTAAAGGGACTTACCCTCGATGTTCCCCATGGATCTGTGCTGGGAATTGTGGGATCAAATGGAGCTGGCAAGTCGACGCTAATGCGCTGTATCGCAGGCATCCTCTCCCCAACTGAAGGTCGAGTAATCGTCAACGGCAAGATCTCAACGCTGCTCGCACTTGGAGTTGGATTCAATCCGGCGCTCTCTGGTCGCGACAATATTATTTTGGGCGGACTCGCATCAGGATTAAATATGGAAGAGATCGCGGATAAGACCGACGAGATTGCCGCATTTGCTGCGCTTCCCGATGGTTTTATCGATCTGCCTGTTCGCACCTATTCCAGTGGAATGTACGGCCGACTCTCTTTTGCAGTGGCAGTCAGCATGACTCCGGATATCTTGCTTCTCGACGAAGCTCTCTCCGCAGGAGATGCCGCATTTAAAGAGAAGTCTTTTGAGCGGATGCGCGAGCTCTGCGCTGAGGCCCGGACAATTGTCATCGTTTCTCACGCACTGGCCACAGTCACCGACCTCTGTGATACCGCGATCTGGATGCACAAGGGTGCGCTCGTTGCCAAGGGTAAGCCCCAAGAGATCGTCGATGACTATCTAAAATTTCTTAATGTGGGTTCCTTGCCTTCCAACTACGAAGATATGTAGGGAAGCGGTCAGATGTCGCAAAAAATCGATATCTCGATCATCTCTTCGGGTGCAAATCTCGCAGATGCCAGACTCCATCGATTAACCAGAGCCCTGCTCCGCGCCGGATTAAGCGTTGAAATATTTGCGCCGGGATTATCCAAAGATGCTCCTACAACTACAGAAAGTGCACAACGCCTCTTCATTCGAAAGCCCTGGATTGCACCAATGTGGCGCCTCACAAATTTGCTCGCGCGTTATTACCGTTCGCGCCTCTTTGTGATTCGTGCGCGCGGTCGAGTTACTTACGCCATCTCTCCCGAAGCGGTTGCTCCCGCATATGCTCAAACAAAATTATGGCGTCGAAAGTTAGCCGTTGATTTCTTTGAAGATTATCTCCGCCTCCTCAATGATCGCGCCTGGGCCGGTAAGTACTTTGGAATTCTTGGTTGGATCGCAAAGAGTGATACCAAATCTGCGCTCTGGTTCGCCAAGCGGGCTCACTTAACAACCGTTGCAGATGTGCAAGTGCCACCCTTTGAAGCACGCAATCGTTTAGTTGTTCGCAACCTTCCCGATGCTTCGATGTTAACTAAGAGTGGCGAGCGCGGTGCAACACCCCGTGCCATCTATATCGGTGATCTGCGCAAGAGCCGGGGCTTGCAAGCTATGTTGCAGGTTGCAGAACTGGCGAACGAATGGGAGTTTGATTTTGTCGGAGGTATCGCCTCTGCTGATCAATCTGATGTCGATCAATGGTTCCGTACGAATCCCACTTCACAATCAAGAGTGCGCTTTCACGGCAAACTCGCTCCGCAAGATTCCTGGAAAGTTGTGGCAGGCGCCTGGGTGGGTCTTTCACTCTTAGAGAGCACTCCCGCGTTTGTCGAAGCGGTGCCCTCCAAGCTCTACGAGTATATGAGCGTCGGTCTTGCCACCATCTCATCACCACTTCCGCGTTGCGTCGAATTAATCGAATTGAGCAAATCTGGAGCGATTGAAAGTTCGCCAGAAGGCGTCGCCGATAGATTGAATTATTGGCGCGAAAACCCCGCCGAGTTAGATCAGATCCGCCGACAAGCAGGAGATTGGGCCAGCAAGAACCTCGATAGTGAGCGGGAATACTCCATTTTCGCCGCCGAGATGGTGAAGCTGACCCGCTAGACTTCCATTTATGGCTGTAAAGATCCTCCCAAGCGCCGATGTCGATAGTTCGGCAACTCTCGGAGATGGCAGTTCGATCTGGCATTTAGCCCAAATCCGCGATGGAGTTGTTCTTGGCGCTAACTGCATTATTGGCCGCGGTGCATACATCGGTAGTGGCGTCACCATGGGTGACAACTGCAAAGTTCAAAATTATGCACTGGTTTACGAACCAGCCAAGATCGGCAATGGCGTCTTTATTGGCCCGGCCGCCGTCTTAACCAATGATCAATTTCCGCGCGCAGTGAATACCGACCTATCTCTCAAAAGCGGAAGCGACTGGGACGCTGTCGGAGTAACTATTCACGACGGCGCCAGCATTGGTGCTCGAGCGGTCTGTATCGCACCTGTGACGATCGGCAAGTGGGCTCTCGTGGCAGCTGGCGCAGTTGTCACCAAAGATGTCCCAGATTTCGCCTTGGTAGCGGGGGTTCCCGCGAAAAGGATCCGATGGGTGGGTCGCGCCGGGGTTCCCCTAGAAGATATCGGCAATAATCTCTTCCGTTGTCCGCAGGATCAGAGTGAATACCGACAGATTTCCGAGAATGAGTTGGTAGCAGAATAAATGTGGCATGGCCCAGTACAGAGTTTTTTTACCGAACCTAAGTATCTAGTGGAGAGAAGAGTCAATTGATTCCAGCAGCCCGTCCAATCATTGGTGACGAAGAGCGCGCCGCAGTAGATCGCGTTCTGCGCAGCGGAATGATGGCGCAAGGACCAGAGGTAAAGGCCTTCGAAGAAGAGTTCTCGCAATTTGTCGGCGGTCGACGCTGCATCGCGGTTAACTCCGGAACATCTGCCCTCCATCTTGGATTTATAGCCGCTGGTATTAAGGCAGGCGATGAAGTCATCGTCCCCTCCTTCTCTTTCGCCGCCACCGCTAATGCCGTCGCGCTCGTCGGTGCGATTCCCATCTTTGGCGATATAGATAAGAAGACCTTCAACCTGGATCCCGACCATGTCGAATCATTAATCACTTCGCGTACCAAGGCGATCATGCCCGTGCATCTCTATGGTCATATCGCAGATATGGATCGCTACGAAGATCTTGGCAAGAAACATGGTCTAACAATCTTTGAAGATGCGGCGCAGGCTCATCTCGCTTCACTCAACGGGCGTATGGCTGGTGAATGGGGCGCTGTTGCTTCATTCTCATTCTATCCAACGAAAAATATGACTTCCGGTGAAGGTGGAATGATCGTTACCAACGATGCCGACATTGAACATCAGAGCCGCATGTTGCGCAATCAAGGTGGCGTCATCCGCTATCAAAATGAGATCGTTGGATTTAACAATCGCATGACTGATATTCACGCCGCCATTGGCCGCGTCCAAGTAACCAAGGTCAAGGCCTGGACAGAGCAACGCCGCGCGAATGCCGCTTATCTCAATGCCAACCTCAAGGGTGTTGTGACGCCTTATGTTCGACCTGGTTCAGAGCACTCTTACCACCAATACACAATTCGCCTGGATGGCGTAACTAGCGAGGCGCGTGACAAGGCAATCGAACTCATCAAGGCTGGTGGGGTGGGCTGCGATGTTTATTACCCAACTCCGATCCATCGCCTACCTTCATTTAATTCTGTACATGACCTTCCTGTGACGGAAGAGTTAGTTAAAGAAGTTATTTCGATACCAGTTCATCCTTCCTTGACCCAAGCAGAGCTAGAACAAATCGTCAGCGTCGTCAATGACGTTGTTACCCGAATCTAAGCGAGCAGAACAGATGCCAAACTCTCCAAAGAAATTACGCGCTGGACTAGTTGGTCTAGGAATGATGGGGCGTCACCACGGTCGCGTCCTCGCCTCACTTGACGGCGTCGAACTAGTCGGAGTCTGTGACCCGATGGGCGACCCACACGGAGTTGCAGGCTCACGCCCGCTCGTTGCATCAGTTGAAGAACTCATCAAGCTCGGTATTGATTATGCGATGGTTGCAGCCCCAACGGCCTACCACGAAGATCTTGCATTAGCGCTGGCCTCTGCTGGCGTACATGCCCTTGTTGAAAAACCTCTCGCTGTTGACAATGAATCGGCACAACGCATCACCGATGCTTTCGCTGCAAAAGGACTAGTAGGCGCTGTCGGCCATATCGAACGTTACAACCCTGCGCTTCAACAACTCCGCGCCAAGTTAGATGCAGGTGAACTTGGAAGTGTCTACCAGATTGCAACTCGCCGCCAAGGCCCATTCCCTGCTCGTATCGCAGACGTTGGGGTTATCAAAGATCTCGCAACTCACGATATTGATCTCACCGCTTGGGTTGCGCGCTCTCCATTTATCAAAGTTTCCGCAAAGACCGCGCTCAAATCTGGTCGAGCTCACGAAGATATGGTCGCAGCAGTAGGAGAGTTGGAAAATGGAATTATCACGAACCACCTTGTCAACTGGTTGACCCCCTTCAAAGAACGTCTCACCATCGTGAGCGGCGAACGGGGTACCTATGTCGCCGACACTCTGACGGCGGATCTCACCTTTTATGCCAACGCTTCAGTCGACACTGAGTGGGATGCGGTTGCATCGTTCCGCGGAGTTAGCGAAGGCGATGTCATTCGTTACGCATTCGCCAAGCCAGAACCGCTGCGCACCGAACACGAAGCTTTCCGCGATGCAGTCTTAGGACTACCTGGTGCAAACGAACGTATCGTCACCATGGAGCAAGGGCTTGCCACTGTTCGTGTTGCAAGCGCAATGATTGAGAGCGCACAAACCGGCACTGAAGTTTCAATTAAAAGGAGTAACTGATCCATGAAGATTGCCGTTGTTGCACTTGGAAAGATCGGCCTGCCACTTGCGGTTCAATTCGCCATGAAGGGCCACGAAGTTATCGGTTGTGATGTCAATCAAAATACTGTTGATCTCGTCAGCGCTGGAAAAATACCGTTCCCTGGTGAAGCCCACTTGGATCAATATCTCGCAGAGGTAGTTGCCAAGGGCAACTTCACGGCGACAACTGATACGACGACTGCAGTCAGCAAAGCCGATGTCGTAGTGATCGTTGTTCCACTCTTCGTTAACGAAGAAGGAATCCCAGATTTTGGTTGGATGGATGCCGCAACCGAGGCTATAGCGGCTGGCTTAAAACCTGGAACGCTCGTCTCCTACGAGACAACCCTTCCAGTTGGCACTACCCGTAATCGCTTTGCCCCTGCCCTCGAAAAGGGATCCGGCCTTAAAGCGGGAGTCGACTTCCATTTAGTCTTCTCGCCTGAGCGAGTTCTTACAGGTCGAGTCTTCGCAGATCTGCGTAAGTATCCCAAACTTGTGGGTGGGATCGATGTGGCAAGTACGGCTGCTGGCATCGCTTTCTATGAAGCAGTACTCGACTTTGATGATCGCCCTGATCTCGTTGAGAAGAATGGCGTGTGGAACCTTGGTACATCCGAGGCGAGTGAAATGGCAAAGTTAGCCGAAACTACATATCGCGATGTAAATATTGCTCTCGCAAATCAGTTCGCAATCTTCGCTGAGGGCGCAAATATCGATATCGTAAAGGTGATCGCCGCATCCAACTCACAGCCTTACAGCCATATTCATCAACCTGGCATCGCCGTCGGTGGTCATTGCATTCCAATCTATCCGCGTTTTTACCTCTGGAACGATCCGCTAGCAACTGTTGTTCGCTCTGCACGTGAGGCCAACGCCGCGATGCCTGCGCACGCCGTCAAGCTCCTCGCTGAATCACTTGGCGATCTCGCTGACAAGAATGTTGTAGTCCTCGGTGTTTCCTACCGTGGAGGAGTTAAAGAGTCGGCCTTCTCTGGAGTTTTTGGGACTGTCGCAGCGCTTCTCTCCCGAGGTGCAGTAGTGCACGTTCATGATCCGATGTACACCGACAAAGAGATTTCAGCCCTTGGCTTCCAACCATATGCGCTTGGTTCGCCCATCGATGCAGTGATTCTCCAAGCCGATCACGCTGAATATAAATCTCTATCAAAAAAAGATTTCCCGGGAGTGCAAGCCGTTGTTGATGGCCGCAGGATTTTTGCTCCAGGGAATTTCGAGGGAATTCCATTCCGAAATATTGGGCAAGGCGACATCCGCTCCTAAATTTTGATGGCTTGTCCTTAACTTGATAGATAGTGGTTACAATTTGCATATGAGCCGTAGACCGCGCGCAGCAATGATCGTTCTTAACCATGTCACCAACGATTCTCGAGTGCTTAAAGGCGCCTGGTATATGGCCGACCAAGGTTGGGATGTTGTAATTTTTGGATGGGCGCCTAAATCCGATGTGGATCACATCGACGTTGGACGTGCTGACATTGTCAGATTTCCGCGACCAGTTAATCAACGTCATCCCAATCGCGTTATACAAAAACTTCGCAGGTATGGAATCAAAGCGAGAAATTATGCTCGTCAAGGTTGGATCATGACTATTGGACAGGTGATTCCAGGTCCAAGTTCTGAAATATTGCGCCCCATCGGGCTAGCAAAGATTGCGATGAGCGAGGCTATCGCCGACTTCGAGCCCGATCTCATCCATGCCCAAGATTTCTCCGCACTTCCTGTTGCGCTTTCAGCAGCACGCAAGTTGGAAAGCCGTGGCGGCACACGCCCACCAATGATTTATGACGCTCATGAATTCTTACCAGGTCAGGCGAATCTCAAGCGCGCAATCAGACGCTCACTCGTTGCCATGGAGCGCTCGATCATTAAGCAATTTAACGCTGTCGTGACAGTTAGCCCCAAGATCGCAGAAATGCTTCACGAAAATCACAATCTTGCAAAGCACCCCGTGGTTGTTCAAAATGATCCCGTCTTAGCGGCCTCTCGAATTCACCCCAGCGACATCAGAAAAGATTTGGGGTTAGCAGCTGATATTCCTCTCATGGTTTACAGCGGAGGAATAGCTCCCCAACGCGGAATCATGGTGGCGGTAAAATCACTCACCGCACTCCCCCAGCATCATTTAGCGATCATGGCGCCCGGAGAGAACGCCCATCTGATCCAACTCACCGACAAAGCTGCCGAACTTGGAGTCAGTGATCGGGTGCACGTGCTCCCCTTTGTCTCCAACGCCGAGGTCACTTCGTATTTGAAGAGCGCCGATATTGGCTTGATCATGAACACGCACCACGTAAATCACGAATTATCTACACCCACTAAATTCAGCGAGTACGCGCATGCCAATATTCCGATCGTGGTAAGCGATGTTAAATTCCTTGCCGCCGAAACGCGTCGCCTTGGAATGGGCGAAGTTTTCATCTCAGAAGATGTCGAAAGTTTCGTAGAAGCCGTCAAGAAAGTAAGTGCAGATAAAGCGAAATACATCGCGGCATATGTCCCGGAATTTCTTCAGGAGCGGAGCTGGGAAGCACAATGTGAGCGACTCGTACCGCTCTATCAAGAGTTGACCGGATTACACGGAATTGTTCAGCAGCCATCCGTCTTCAAACTTTCAGAGCCTGAGATCAAGCCTGACGGAGAAAATATGAAGGATTTTTACACAAAATTCTTGAGCGCTGAGACAACGGCGTAAGCCGCTCTTCCGTCTCCATAAGGAGTACCCGCTGGAACAGTTGGTCGGGCTCTCATGACTACGGTGGCTAGTGCGGTGACATCTGCAGACAAGACGTTCCATTGATCATGCATCGTCTCTGGCCACTCTGTTTCAGTGCGGATAGTGGTGCAGGGAGTGCTCACGATGTAAGCCTCTTTCTGCAGACCGCCGGAATCCGTGATTACCCCTCGAGCATTGCTAATCAAGTCGATCATAATTGGATATGAAACGGACTTTACTGACTTTACCGCTCCCACATTAAGCTCGATTCCAAGCTCTTTACATTTTGCTGCCAGGCGGGGATGGGTCATCAATACCACCGGTAGGGGAAGTGCTTGCAGAGCAACCACGACCTCCTTTAATCGAACAGGATCATCGGTATTTTCGGCGCGATGGATTGTCGCTACAAAATAGCTATTCTTCTGCAACGTTTCGTGCGAAAGCCCGATCGCGGCGAATTCACTCGGAAAGGAACCAGGGGCGCTAGCCACCTTCTGCAGGGTATTGAGGCAGATGTCAGTCATGACATCACCCACCAGGAGCGATTTATTACCTAGCCCCTCTCCCGCAAGATGTTCCATAGCGAGCGGAGTAGGTGCCAACAATAAATCAGATGCATGATCCGTCAGAATCCGATTATGTTCTTCCGGCATCTTGCGGTTAAAAGATCTTAAGCCAGCTTCGAGATGCGCAATTTTTATATGAACTTTGACAGCAGCTATGGCAGCCGCGAGAGTCGAGTTGGTATCTCCAAAGACTAGTACCCAATCAGGTTGTACTTGCAAGAAAAGTTTCTCTAGGCCAACCATCATCGCTGCGGTTTGATCTGCGTGTGAACCACTCCCAACACCGAGATTGAAATCTGCAGGTGAAATATCCAATTCAGAGAAGAAGCTGTCACTCATTTCGGGGTCATAATGTTGACCAGTATGAATAATGATGTGATCTATTCCACTCGCTTTGAATGCGTGATCTATCGGAGCCAACTTCACGAATTGTGGGCGGGCTCCTACTACTGAAACAACCTTCATAGTCAGCATCTTATAAGAAATAGTGGCAATTCATAGACTAAGTAAAGCGTGTAGGATTATTTTCAAACCGAGCGAAGGTAGACATTCGAGCATGAACCCACATTCCCTCATCGCTGGCTTAAGTAACGGAATGAAGAGAGTCCTCCAGCCCCTTAAAACTCATAAGAGTATGCGGCGCTCATTGATTGCATCCCTGCTGATCGTAACCATGGCCTTAACTATCGGAATTTCTTATAACATCGGAAAGAAGACGGTGGAAGGAAATGAAGAAGCGGTTCCTCGACTTCCCACGGTAGCGACTTATGCCCCATTGCCTGCTAGCCCGCTTTACACGTATGCACAATCACTTACTCAAACTGCGTTAAACGTGGGTCAGGGTTATCAAGATTCTCCTTGCAAGAACTTAGGGCCTAATTGGCTTGCGGCGGAGAACGCCAAAGTAAGTACCGATGTATCGATGACCCAATTTCGTACATCTCATACGCCTTGGCCTGAGGGAAGCGCCTTCTGGCTCGATAAAACTTCGGTGGGCTGCGGCGCAACGGTGGGGATTCACGCATCTCTTAGCCCATTATTTGATGGAAGCCTCAGCAAGGAACCTAGAGTTTTTGAGGCGATCCGCATTGGCTGGTATTCAGGAGCGGGCGGACGCATAGTCTGGAGTTCCAAACCCACAAAACTGAAATATCTGAAAACTTCTCCACCGCGTAATGCAAATCGAACAATTCAAACAACCTGGCCAGTTACGATCTCGCTATCAACCGCTGATTGGGCTCCTGGGCTCTATCTATTTGTAAGTAAGTTACCTAGTGGCCGCTTTGAAAGTAGCGCACCTCTGATTATCCGCGCTCCATTATCTAACTCCTCGCTCGCTCTCGTGCATTCCACATTAACATGGGCCGCTTACAACACCTTCGGTGGTCGATCTTTGTACGTTGGACCTGGGACCACGAAGACACAAAGATCTTACGAAAGAAGTCGAATCGTCTCAATGGATCGGCCCCTGGCGGGAAGCGGAAACGAGCTACTCTTTCGCGACGCGCTACCTTTAGTGCAACTTGCCGAGAAGAATAATATTTCTCTCGATCAATTCGCCGACACTGATATCAACACTTCGCCAGCCATTCTCTCTCACTTCTCGGGCGTAGTTTGGAGTGGGCATCCTGAGTATTGGACGCAGACGCTATTTAACGCTGCAATCGCTGCGCGGAACAATGGCATCAATCTGGCCTTCTTCGGCGCAAACACTGCCTATTGGCGGGCGAGGTTGATCCCTTCCCCAACAGGGAAAGATCGACAAGTTGTTTCTTACCGTGAAGCAAATCAAGATCCTGCCACGGTAGCATCGCAAGCAACACTCGAATTTCAAAATCCAATTATAAATGAATCCTCGGCGCTCATCGATGGCTCTATTACATCTGCGATAGGAGTCTTTGGAGGGATGAAAGCGGTCAATATTCCAACCTGGCTCGGGGTACCGAAAAATAGTGTTCTTAACGGTTTTTCTAGATACTCCGAAATTGCATCGCCTACAACCGGTCCACAAACTCCGCCAGGTATACATCCACTCTTCGCTGGGAAATTTACCTTCGCCGGAGATCCCGCTCTGCAGGAGCCTCGCTACAAACTCAATTCAGTGGCGCAGATGGATTGGTGGAGCGCACCTTCGGGAGCAGTCATATTTAGTGCTGGAGTAAACCTTTGGGTCTGTAATTTGCTAAGCAGTTGTGGCATGGCTACCGTAGATTCATCCACGAAAGCGCTGATGGGGACGATTACAACAAACGTTTTAAAGACCTGGTCGAAGAAGGTAGATCCCGCCACACTCCTCAAATAAGGGAGCAAAAACTCTAGCTCGGTTACTTATGGCCAATCGGCAAGAGAAATACTAAAGCGGTGATAGCAACTGCAAGCCCTGCTGCCTGCAGCAATAACCGCAGCGCTGCTTGGCGATCGATCTTGCGATCTAAAGCAGAGATAACTCGTCGCGTCGCGCCCAACTTTCCAAAATTAAAAAGACCGGAAAATCCAAAGGCAAGGCAGAACTTCTTGCGCGCTTGTAAATATCCTATAGACATCACAAGAGCGGGAAGAAATGTGCTGAGACGAGATACCCTCGAAGAGTGCTGACTCGCGAAACCAAAAATCGTAGAGACGGTTAAAAATAGGCCGATTGCAGCAACGAGTTGTCGGCGGCGAACTTCGCGCCGGCCGATATTGCAACTACCGGGAATATATTCAACGTCACTATCTGCAGGCACGACGCTACTATCTAAGTTATCGCTCATAAATTTGTTTACGCCTAGAACTGGCGTTCGGACTCTTCATCGTCAGCAAATACCTCATGGGTACCATGCTCGCTATTTGCAAGCCACGAGAAGACTGACTTCAGCGCACCAAGGATCACCACGAGGACGGTAAAGAGCCCCACGATACGGCGAATGGTTTTGAACATGAGAGGAATCTACACTCTCAACCTTGTTACTCGCTGGAAAGTGCCTTAAAGCGAGCCGAGAAGAGCTCTATCGATATCGCGCCAGAGATCCTCTAAATCCTCAATCCCGACCGAGAGGCGGATCAAATTGGTAGGAATAGTTGGGCTTTCAGTGCTCCAGCGGTGGCGCCGCTCCCAGAGCGATTCCACCCCGCCGAGAGATGTGGCGTGCGCTACCAATAGCGATGCGGCGCAGGCCCTATCTGCGGCCTCAGCTCCCCCTGCGTGATCGAAAGAGATCACCGCGCCAAAGCCCTTCATAAAGCTCTTTGCGATTTCGTGATGGGGATCGGTGGGCAAGCCGGGATAGCGAACGCGATCAACCGCGGGATGGAGCGAGAGTCGGGTCGCAATTTCTAAAGCATTTTTCTGTGCGCGCTCCATGCGTACACCCAGGGTGCGAACTCCGCGCAGCGCCAACCAGACTTCAAAGGGGCCAGGAATTGCACCGTTAATCTTCCGTACATCTTCCAGCCGTTGATAGAGCGCCTGATCCTTCGTTGAGATCGAACCCAGAATTACATCGCTATGCCCAGAGATATATTTCGTGAGCGAATGCACGACGACATCCGCACCCATCAACAACGGTTGCTGCACCAGAGGTGTGGCGAAGGTGTTGTCGACAGCAACGCCAATGTTCTGCGATTTAGCCGCCGCGATCAGGGAGGGCATATCCGCGACTTCAAGGGCGGGGTTAGTAGGAGATTCCAACCAGAGCAGGGTTGATCCCGGCAAGGCTGCAAGAACTTGCTCAGTGTTTGAGACATCTACATAGCGAACCTCAGCGGCGCCCGATGCTTCTGCCTGCCGCAATAAGACCATGGTTCCGGAGTATCCATTCTGCGATGCTGTTATAACGGCGCCTCGTGGCAAGATGGAAAGGAGCGCTGAGATGGCAGCGACCCCTGATGAAAAAACAAGAGTAGATCCGCACTCCAATGCCTCGATGGCGCTTTCTAGCGCGCTCCAGCTCGTATTCCCATAACGTCCATATCCAGTTGGGCCAGGCGCTAAGTAGGTGGAGTTGAGGTCGATTGGAACATTGACTCCTGCATCCGGGGCTCGCTCCGGCCGTCCTGCAGCGACGACGCGACTTTGCAGGCTTAAGGACTGGAGAGAATCTTCAGGTGTGGTCGACATGGAGGTAGCCTAACGCAGCCCTAAATCAGAGGGGAGCTATTCCGAAATATTGCGAGCTTTGAATGCGCTCAAGAGTGCGGTGATGACCAGGGTCCCGATGACAAAGCCCAGTGAAACTCCCAGGGAGATATTCGGAACCGGAATCCCTGCCACCCTCTCGTGCCCCTCCCCGAGGGTCGCCTCAAAGATCAACTTCAAGCCGATGAATGCAAGAATTACAGAAAGCCCCTCGCTGAGGTAGATCAATTTATGCATCAAATCGCCGATCAGAAAATAGAGCTGGCGTAGCCCCATAGAGGCGAAGATCGTTGCAGTCACGATCACATAAGGGTTACGCGTCAATCCAAAGATTGCAGGAATCGAATCAAAAGCGAAGAGCATGTTGGTCAGCGCTATCGCCACCATTGCAATTACAGCAATTGGCGCGCCACGTTTGCGCATGTATTTAATAACGCGGCCCTCTTCCCACTCCTCTGATTCGGTCTCGCGAAAGAGTTTAAGTGCGGTGTAGATCAAGAAGCCACCAAAGAAGAAGAAGATCCAGACATAACGATTAACCAGGGCAGAGCCACCCGCGATAAAAACTCCGCGCAACAAAAGCGAGGAGAGAATTCCCCAGAAGAGGATCATCTGTTCGCGTTCCTTAGCGACCTTGAGGCGAGCCATGATGAGAAGAAGTACAAAGAGGTTGTCGAAGGAGAGCGAATACTCGGTAAGCCAGCCGGCGAAGAATTCGGCGCGACTTTGGTGGGTGGACCAAACACCTAAATAGATGCCAAAGGCGATTGCGAGAGAAACATAGA
>CAIKID010000284.1 GCA_903827345.1 uncultured Actinomycetes bacterium
CGAGGTTTGTCATGAGGGAAGCCTAGGGAGTTTAGAAGTCAACGCGACGACTAATTATCCGAAGAAGACCTCGGATTCTGCGTAGCGCGATGGATCGACGAGTTTGAGCTCACCGGTCGCAGATTCCAATGGAACCATTTCGATCTTAGTTCCGTGCAGCGCGGCCATCGTGCCCCAGTTACCTTCATGGGCAGCGGTGATCGCGGCTAATCCAAAACGCGTCGAAAGGACGCGATCGAACGCGGTAGGAGTTCCACCACGTTGGATATGTCCAAGGACGACGGTACGAGTCTCGTGGCCGGTCTTCGCTTCAATTTCCGCAGAGAGCCAGTCGCCGATTCCGGATAACTTAACGTGCCCAAAGGCATCGAGGGTCTGATCCTTGACCTTCATATCGCCATCTTGCGGAATGGCGCCTTCTGCAATAACGATGATGGGAGCAAAGCCATCTGCAAAGCGGGAGTTAACCCACGCCGCAACTTTTTCGGTGGAGAACTTCACCTCAGGAATCAGAACCGCAGCAGCTCCACCGGCGATGCCAGCGTGAAGCGCGATCCAGCCAGCGTGACGGCCCATAACTTCAACAACGAGTGCGCGGTGATGCGATTGCGCGGTTGTGTGCAGGCGATCGATCGCTTCCATCGCAATATTTACCGAGGTATCAAATCCAAATGTGAAATCGGTGTTGTTGAGGTCATTATCAATCGTCTTGGGGACACCAATTACTTTAACCCCGAGCGCGTCGAGCTTGGTTGCAACCCCGAGGGTATCTTCTCCGCCGATTGCGATAAGCGCATCAATGCCGAGCTTCTTTAAATTCTCTTGAATCTTCTCGACGCCGCCCTCGATCTTGAAAGGGTTGGTGCGTGATGAACCGAGGATCGTTCCGCCCTTAGGCAAGATCCCACGTGTTGTGGCGAGGTCAAGGGTCATGGTGAGGCCCTCTAATGGACCCTTCCAGCCATCGCGGAAGCCGACAAAGTCGTATCCATACTCTTTAACACCTTTGCGAACAACCGCACGAATTACGCCATTGAGGCCGGGGCAATCTCCGCCACCTGTAAGAACACCAAAACGCATCTCTAACTCCAGTACTTAGATCAAATCCTGATTAACGGGAGAATTGGCTCCCGTAGTGGTCAACGCTGACTAGCGCAGTCTACCCTTGCGCCATGGCCCTTATTGCAGGCGTAGATTCCTCGACCCAATCCGTCAAAGTCGTCGTTCGAGATGCCGAGAGTGGCGCTCTCATCCGCGAAGGGCGGGCGGCCCATCCTGATGGAACCGAGGTTGATCCGCAGAACTGGTGGCTCGCATTACAAGAGGCCTTTCTCCAGGCCGGTGGGCTGGGCGATGTTGCCGCCATCTCAGTAGGCGGACAGCAGCATGGGCTGGTAGCTCTCGATAGCAAGGGCGAAGTTCTGCGCCCCGCGTTGCTCTGGAACGATACCCGCTCTGCTGGTGCCGCTGCAGATCTCAATCGGGAAGCAGGAGGAAATCAGGCGATGGCAGATGCAACAGGGTCTGTGCTCGTTGCTTCCTTTACTGCGAGCAAAGTCCGCTGGATGGCCGATCACGAACCAGCGCTCGCAGCGCAGGTCGGTGCCATCGCGCTCCCCCATGATTGGCTCTCGTGGAAGTTGCAAGGCGCAAAAGATTTCTCCCAACTTTTTACCGATCGCAGCGATGCATCCGGCACTGGTTATTTCGACCCCGTCTCTTCCACATATCGCAGAGATTTACTAGCGCTGGCGTTGAAGAGTGACCGCGAAATTTATCTTCCTCGAATTGTTGCTAGCAATGAATTTGGTGGCTCTACCCCACAAGGCGTGCAGATCGGTGCTGGCGCAGGTGATAACGCCGGCGCGGCCTTTGGCGTTCAAGCTCTCGCCGGAGATGTCGTTGTGTCACTGGGCACTAGCGGTACTGCTTTCTCTATCTCAACAACCCCCACACATGAAGCAACAGGAACGGTTGCCGGCTTTGCAGATCTCACGGGAAATTATTTGCCGCTCGTTTGTACCTTAAACGCGGCGCGCATTCTCGATGCGGCGGCACGAATTTTGGGAGTCACATTCGATCGCCTCTCCGAATTAGCACTCACAGCGCCAGCAGGTGCAAATGGGTTGACGCTTCTGCCTTTCTTTGACGGGGAACGCACACCAAACCGCCCAGATGCAACTGGCGTCTTCGCGGGAATGAACTTGAGTAATTCCAACCCAGAAAATATTGCACGCGCGATGATCGAGGGAATGCTCGCTGGATTGGCAGATGCAGTTGATGCACTTGCCCAGCAGGGCGTAGCGATAAATCGCATTTTTCTGGTGGGTGGGGCTGCTAAGAATCCAGCCGTTGGTGCTATCGCCTCCGCGCTCTTTGGTCGCGAAGTAATTATTCCTCCCGCTGGGGAATATGTGGCCGATGGTGCGGCTCGTCAAGCCGCCTGGGCGCTATTAGGCGAAGCACCCCAGTGGAACTTGGGTAAGGTCACTCATGTGCAAAGCAAAGCGACTCCTCACGTGATGGAAAAATATCGGACCCTTCGTGATGCAACGGTCTCCTGGTGAAGCGCAGCAGTTGGATTAATTTCGGCTTAGTGAGTGTGCTCTGGGGAGTTCCATATCTGCTCATTCGAGTTGCGGTCGCACCTGGACAATTCACCCCCGCCTTTGTCGTCTTTTCGCGAGTAACAATCGGCGCCGCTCTACTCATCCCCTACGCAATAAAGCGCGGCACTTTTAAGCCGGCCCTCAAGCAATTCAAATGGGTTGCTGCCTATGGACTTCTCGAAATGGTCGGCCCTTGGGGATTTATTAGCCAGGGTGAGACAAAGCTCAACTCAGGGCTAGCTGCACTCTTAATCGCCACCGTCGCTATCTGGGCCACTCTGCTCAACGGTGCGCTGGGCGATAAAACGGTCTTTCACTCTTCACGTCTCATCGGCCTTGCCGTCGGCTTCATCGGTATCTGTTTTGTCGTCGGCCTCGAGAGCGTACAAGGCAAGGTAAATATTGCAGCAATCTTTTTACTCCTACTAGCTGCGATGGGTTATGCCATCGCCCCTACGCTGGTTCGTCACAAAATTCCAGATCTCGACGGAGCAGCAGTCAATGGTCTAGCACTTTTGAGCACATCTATTATTTATCTCCCATTTGCAATATCCCAGTGGCCTCATCATCACATCCGCGCAAATTCAATTTACTCCATTATTGCTCTTGGAATATTTCCGACCGCAATCTGCTTCGTCTTCTTCTTTAAACTCATGGCCGATATTGGAATCGCACGGGCATCTCTCATTGCATATGTAAATACTGGAGTGGCGGTACTTCTTGGAGTAATAGTTCTGCACGAAAAATTGACAACCGGAATGTTGATTGGCCTGCCACTGGTGATGATTGGTTCCTACTACGCAAGCAGAAAGCGTGTTACTCGGTAAATCCCAAACGCGCTAGTGCCTTTGGATCGCGCTGCCACTCTTTTGATACCTTTACGTGTAGCCCTAAATAACTCTTACCGTCTAAGAAGGTTTCGATTCCAGCGCGGGCGCGCATACCGATATCTTTCAAGCGACTGCCTTGCGGTCCGATGATGATGGACTTCTGTGAGTCGCGCTCCACATGGATCGTGGCGTGAATATCGTAAAAGTTCTTACCTTCGCGCTTGCTCATCTCATCGATGGTCACCATCACAGAGTGAGGAAGTTCTTCATATAAATCTTGAATAGCTGCCTCGCGAATTAATTCGGTGATGTGCAATTCTGCAGCTTGATCGGTATCAATGTCTTCGGGGTAAAGAGATGGGGATGCTGGCAGCGCCTTGACCAATAGCTCGAGCAATAAATCAGTCTGCTCTAGATTCTTAGCTGAAATTGGAACTATCTCATCAACGGTAATGCCGGTCTTGGTGATGAAATTGGAAACTTCAACGAGTTTGGCGATCAGATCATCGTTCTTTGCGGTATCGACTTTAGTGACAGCAATGTACAGGTGGCGGATATGGCCCAACTGCTTAACGATGTACTCATCCCCCGCGCCGATCGTTTCATCAGCGGGCAGGCAGAGCAGGGCAGCATCGACCGATTCCAAATTCTCTTGCACCATCGCGTTGAGGCGGGTACCGAGCAAGGTTTTGGGCTTATGAATTCCTGGGGTGTCCACCAAGATCATCTGGTAACCAGCGCGGGAGATAATTCCGCGAATTGGGTTACGAGTGGTGTTGGGGTGTGCCGAGGTAATAACAATCTTCTTGCCGACGAGCGCATTGACCAGGGTGGACTTGCCCACATTTGGGCGTCCAATTACCGCAACGAATCCGGCGCGGTGCTCTGTTGTCATGGGCATAGTCTCCCATTAATCCAGGAGCGGGCCGACCAGTTCCATGCAATCTGCTATCGATGTGACTATCTCTGCCGTCCGTTCGCCTATCAACCGGTGACAGCCATCACTGGTGGGCGAAGTAATTGGACCCGGAACCGCGAGCACAGGACGAAATATCTCTGCCGCATCTCGTGCGGTGCGGAGGGAACCACTTCTGAAGGCAGCTTCCACAACAATTGTCGCGCGTGAGATCGCGGCTATTAATCTATTTCTTGTAAGAAATCGAGAGGGAATAGCGTGCACATTGGGCAACACTTCGGAGAGTAGCAAACCGTTTTCAACTATCTCTCGAAAGAGGCGTTCATTCCCACTTGGAAAAACGGAGTTCACTCCCCCGCCGAGAATTGCGATCGTCTGTCCTTCAGCAACGATTGCCCCGCGATGCGCCGCGCTATCGATTCCGAAAGCGCCTCCACTTATTACGGTCCACCCCCGGTCCACCGCACCAGCGGCAAAGTCACCCGAGATACGCACTCCATATTCCGTTGGATTTCTCGTTCCTACAATTGAAAGCGAACGCTCCAAATTTTCAAGCGCTGGCCGAGCTCCCCGACCAACGAGTGCAATAGGCGGAGCTTTTAGATCATTTAGGCCAGTTGGCCAGTCGGCATCGTTACGCGTCAAGAGAAATCCACTCGATGCCGCAACCTGATCTTCGAGCATATTGGTATCGATCTGTGCCAGAGAATTGCTTAATTTGTAACCACTATTCTTGTAATCCGCATATGCACCAGAAGATATTCGTTCCAAAAGTGCTTGTGCTCCAAGACGAAGATATTCAGAGCTCCAATATTCATTCCCACCCTCGAAGAGGGCTAAGAGCGCAAGGTGTGCACCGGTATCTGAGCCGTTCATGATATTTCAACACCTTGTCGCAATTGGTAAGCACTCTCTACTTCATCTAACCCTGGGGTCGTAACTCCATTTCGATCAGCGATAGTCCAGGCTAACCGCATCACCTTGTGGTATCCCCGCGCACTCAATCGCTCATGATCAAGTTCGGTATGCAAGAAGGCCATGCCCTCTTTGGTGGCGCGAAAGCGAGATCGCAGTTGGCTCGCAGGAATCTGCGAATTGGTGCTCCAAAGATCTCTAGCAAATCTCTCCGCGGCTACCGCGCGAGCGGCAATAACGCGGGATCGTACATCGCTGCTTGACTCGCCCCCTTCGCTAGCTGCCAACTCGGTTCGCGTTGGCACTTCAACGAAGGTGCGAATATCGATTCGATCCAGGAGGGGTCCGGAAAGACGTTGTAGGTAGCGACGAATTTGCAGCGAAGTGCAAGTGCACGCCCGCCCCTTTCCATTAAATCGCCCACAGGGGCAGGGATTCGCGGCTATAACGAGCAGAAAGTCCGCGGGAAAGGTAGTGCTCCCAGTTGCTCGAGAGATAACAACCGATCCCGATTCGAGCGGTTGTCGTAGCGAATCAAGAACTCCAGGTTTACATTCTGGTGCTTCATCAATGAAGAGAACCCCGCCATGCGCCATGGAACAAGCGCCGGGTTTGATGAAATGCGCCCCACCGCCAACCATGGCCGTCGCTGTTGTTGTGTGATGCGGAGATACAAAGGGAGGGGTTCTAGATTCCAGATTTCTCTCCCCCAGTGCACCAGCTACCGAATGAATCGCAGCTACTTCAACCGCTTCTTCACGAGTAAGTGGGGGCATGATTGTCGGAATGCGTTCTGCCAACATCGTCTTTCCTGTTCCGGGTGGGCCAATTAATAAGAGGTGATGTCCACCGATTGCAGAGATTTCAAGTGCCAACCGTGCTCGCTTCTGTCCCACCACTTCGCTCAAATCGAGGGGTGATTCGCCCGCCCTTTTAAACTCTTCGAGATTCACTTCTGGAATTACGCCCTCTTCAATAAATGAGATGACCTGATTCAAATGTGACACTGCAATCGATTTAACGCCTGCGAGTCCCATTGCCTCAGCGGCGTTGGCTAACGGGACTACGGCAGTGGTTATTCCACGATCAACGGCTGCTAGTAATGCCGGCAAAACTCCCCGAATCGGCCTGATCGATCCATCAAGAGCTAGCTCACCGAGAAATATGTGTCGCTCTAAATTCCTCGACGTAATTGTTCCTTGGGCCATTAACAGAGCAATGGCGATCGGAAGATCAAACCCAGATCCACTCTTATGTAGCCATGCGGGTGAGAGAGAGACGGTTACTCGTTTATTGGGCCACGTGGCTCCGGAATTTTGTAGCGCGGAACGTACTCGCTCTCTTGATTCGAGAAGAGCAGCGTCGGGTAAGCCCAGCAAGGAATACCCTGGTAATCCATCTGATATGTCCACTTCTATTTCCACTATTTCACCGCGCAGCCCGAGTAAGGCAATGCTCCTAACGCGCGCCAGTGTCATCAAAGAACTCCTGCGCGATATTCAATTTCGGGTTGCAGCCCATCTCTAAAGTGCACCGCCGCACAATCAATGCGGTAATCAGCTCCCCATTGGTCGTGCACCGCAATCCACGCCAGCGCCAGCCTTTGGAGACGATGCGCTTTCTCTGGCCCAATAGCTTCTAATGGATGCCCAAACTTGGCGCTTGTGCGACTCTTCACTTCAACAAACAACAACCTGCCATCCAGCCGCGCGACTAGATCTATCTCGCCCTCCTTTATGCGCCAATTCGTAGCGATGATCACCGCGCCTTGCTCCCGTAAATAAGTCGCAACCAGCGTCTCTCCTGCAGCACCAATCAATTTTTCCCGACGTGACATATCTAGAAAGTAGTGCCCTCAAAGAATAAAGAGTTCTGCCTGCAGTATCGCTGTTGAAAACTTCTCC
>CAIKID010000285.1 GCA_903827345.1 uncultured Actinomycetes bacterium
GCAAATGTGTCGTGCGACCCAGAAAGGCGCGTTGCGAGTTCGCCTACTCCCGTAGGGGCGGCTCCTCCAGCTTCTGCTAGCCAGAATTTACGAAGCGCACGCAACACTCGCTGCGACCGGCGTTAACCCAGATACCCGCGTCAAAGATCTTCAAGAGCCAGAATTGGCAAAGCTTCGTGAATTCATCGAAGCAAATTACAAAATCGAAGGTGACCTGCGCCGCGAAGTTGCGAGCGACATTCGCCGTAAAGTCGAAATCCAGAGCTATCAAGGTATTCGCCACCGCAAGGGACTTCCTGTTCGTGGTCAGCGCACACATACAAATGCGCGTACACGTAAGGGCCCTCGTAAGGCAATCGCTGGTAAGAAGAAGGAGACCAAGTAATGGCCGCCGCTAAGACAAAGACGCCTGCTAAGGGCGCTGCCGCAAAGGGCAAAGTCAAACTTCGCAAGAAGGAAAAGAAGAACATTGCGGTTGGACAGGCTCACATCAAGAGCACCTTCAACAACACCATCATCTCTATTACAGATCCTTCTGGCGCTGTTATCTCTTGGTCATCAGCTGGCCAGGTTGGTTTCAAAGGCTCCCGTAAATCAACACCATTCGCAGCACAGTTGGCCGCTGAAGCAGCAGCCCGTCGTGCGCAAGAGCATGGTTTGAAGAAGGTTGATGTTTTCGTCAAGGGACCAGGATCTGGTCGCGAGACAGCTATTCGTTCATTACAGGCCGCCGGACTTGAAGTTGGAGCCATCTCAGATGTCACTCCTGCTCCACACAACGGTTGCCGCCCACCAAAACCACGTCGAGTTTAAGGAAGGAAGAGAATAAATGGCTCGTTATACCGGAGCAGATTGCAAGCGCTGCCGTCGCGAAAAAGTAAAGCTCTTTCTTAAGGGCTCAAAGTGCGATGGTCCAAAGTGTCCTATTGAGTCCCGTCCATACCCACCAGGGCAACATGGTCGCGGCCGTGCCAAGGAATCTGAATACCTAGGCCAACTACGCGAAAAGCAAAAGTGTGCGCGTATGTATGGAGTTCTAGAGAAGCAGTTCCGTGGATATTACGAAGAGGCAAACCGTCTTCAAGGTAAGACCGGTGAAAACCTTCTCATCATCCTAGAGACCCGTTTGGATAACGTCGTTTTCCGTGCAGGTTTCGCTAAGAGTCGCGATATGGCTCGCCAGCTGGTCCGTCACGGACATTTCTTGGTTAATGGCAAGAAGGTAAACATTCCTTCATTCCGCGTTACACCAATGGACATCATTGATGTCGTGCCTGGCTCGTTGGATACCACCCCATTCATCGTCGCAAGCGCTGAATTGGGCGAGAAGACAATCCCTGCGTGGATGGAAGTTGTTGGAGCTCAGATGCGAATCTTGGTTCACGCCACCCCAACCCGCACGATTATCGACACTCTCATCCAAGAGCAACTAATCGTTGAGCTCTATAGCAAGTAATTAGCAGTAAAGCAGTACAAAAGTAGTTTCATTGCAGGAGATCAAATAGTGGATCTCCCCGACGTATGGAGGAAATAAGTGCTAATTGCACAACGCCCTATCCTCACTGAGGAAGTTGTATCAGAGTTTCGTTCGCGTTTCATTGTTGAGCCGCTAGAGCCTGGCTTTGGTTATACCCTCGGTAATTCTTTACGCCGTACCCTCTTGTCTTCGATCCCTGGTGCTGCAGTTACCAGCGTTCGCGTCAATGGTGCTCTGCATGAGTTCACCACCCTCGAAGGTGTAAAAGAAGATCTCACTGAGATCGTCTTGAACATCAAGAACTTGGTCCTCTCTTCAGATAATGATGAGCCTTCACTTCTTTACATTCGCAAGAATGGCGAAGGAGTAGTAACTGGTGCGGATATCGCAACACCAGCTGGCGTAACGGTTCACAATCCAGATCTCCATATCGCAACCCTCAACTCAAAGGCCAAGTTCGAAGTTGAACTCACCGTTGAGCGCGGTCGCGGTTATGTCACTGCTGTAGCTAACAAGGCTGCTGGCGGAGAGATCGGCCGGATTCCGGTTGACTCTATCTATTCACCTGTATTACGCGTGACCTATAAGGTCGAAGCAACGCGCGTAGAACAGCGCACAGACTTTGACCGTTTGATCGTCGATGTTGAGACCAAGCCTTCAATGCTCCCAGGCGATGCTATGGCATCTGCTGGTCGTACATTGGTTGAGCTCTTCGGACTTGCTCGCGAATTGAACGTCAACGCTGAAGGTATCGAAATGGGACCCTCTATCCAAGATGCTGCGCTCGCTGCTGATCTCGCTCTTCCAATCGAAGATCTTGATCTCACCGTCCGCTCATACAACTGCCTCAAGCGCGAAGGTATTCATACCGTCGGTGAGCTTGTCGGCCGTTCAGAGGCAGACCTCCTCGATATCCGTAACTTCGGTTCTAAGTCGATCGATGAAGTGAAGGCAAAACTTCACAGCATGGGTCTACAACTGAAGGACAGCCCAATCGGATTCGATCCAACACAACACCACAACTACGGAACTGAAGTCGACGAAGATCTCGTCGAATCAGAGCAGCTCTAGGAGAACGCCATGCCAACACCAAGTAGAGGACCTCGTCTCGGAAGCGGTCCAGCACACGAGAGATTGTTGCTAGGCACACTCGCAGAGCAACTCTTCGAACACGGCAAGATCAAGACCACTGAGGCAAAGGCCAAGCGCCTACGTCCATTGGCCGAAAAGTTGATCACAGCTGCTATCGAAGGTGACTTAGCTGCGCGTCGTCGCGTCATGGAGACAATCCAGAACAAGAGCGTTGTTCATACACTCTTTACTGAGATTGCACCTCGTTTCGCAACACGTCCAGGTGGTTACACCCGCATTACAAAGGTTGGTCCACGTAACGGTGACAATGCCCCAATGGCAGTCATCGAACTCGTCAACGACTAATTATTTGTAACACAGTAAGAAAAGTTTATGATCGAACCCGCTCTCAATCCTGAGAGCGGGTTTCGTCGTTTACGCCTTGACTTGGCATACGACGGCACTAATTACGCCGGGTGGGCAAAGCAGCCCGATCAAAGAACGCTGCAGGGTTCGATTGAGGATGCTCTAGCAAAGCTGGTACGCACCCCTGTAAACACCGTTGTTGCGGGTCGTACCGACGCCGGAGTTCATGCGACAGGTCAGGTGCTCCACGTTGATATTCCGGAAGGGCTAGAGGCTTCGCGCTATCGCCCAGAGGAAGATATCTGGGATTTTGCCCATTTTAAATTCCGACTCAACCAGATGCTCGAGGAAGATATTCGCATCCTGCGCGTAGATCTTGCGCCCGTAAACTTTGATGCTCGCTTCTCCGCCAGCGCGCGGCACTACCGCTACAAATTGCTCGATAACAATCGAGATCTCATGCCGCTGCAAAGATTTGATACCGCCACCTGGTTTCGCCCACTTGATATTGATCTGATGAATCAAGCGAGCGCCGCGATGCTGGGCAAGCACGATTTCTTTACCTTCTGTCGCTACCGCGAGGGGGGAACCACTGTGCGAACTTTGCTGGAGTTCAGGTGGAGTCGCGATCAGGCAGGGCTCGTGGTCTGCGATATTGCTGCTGATGGCTTTGGCTGGAATATGGTCCGCAATCTGGTGGGGGCCGCCGTCTGTGTTGGTGAAGGTAGATTTAAGGCTGGCTGGATGACTGAGATTTTGGAGCAGACCACCCGGGTCTCGGACTCCTATGTCTTCCCAGCGCGCGGCCTTACCTTAGCCCAGGTGGATTATCCCGATGCCGCCGCTCTGGCCGATATTGCGCTCTCGGATTACCTCGCCGAACCCTCATTTTGACCCCAGGGGGCTCTGGAAGGTAACCTGCTCCTCTGCCTGTGTGTTGGATTCAGCTCTGGGCTGATTCGCAAAGCACCAAGCTTTGATGAAGTAAGAGTTTAACTAAGACAAGAAAGAGAGAGACCTCGTGCGCACATTTACACCGAAAGCTGGTGACGTCACCCGCAAGTGGCATGTCATCGACGCTGAAGGAGTTGTCCTTGGTCGCCTTGCTAGCCATGCAGCCGTCCTTCTTCGCGGCAAACATAAGACCACCTTTGCACCACATATCGACATGGGCGACTTTGTCATCGTGATCAATGCAGAGAAGATCGTTCTTACTGGTCAGAAAGCCGGCAAGAAGTTTGCTCACCATCACTCCGGTTATCCAGGTGGTATGACCTCCATCGTTTATGCAGATTTGATCAACCAAGATCCAACTCGTGTCATCGAGAAGGCCATCCTCGGAATGATTCCTAAGAACAAGCTAGGCCGTTCAGTCGGTTCAAAGCTCAAGGTATACGCCGGTCCTGCGCACCCACATGCTGCACAGAACCCAACACCATATGTATTTACTCAAGTTTCTCAAATCGTGAAGAAGTAAGGGATAGACATGTCAGATTTAGATACAGTCATCGATGGCGAAGAAGAAGTTCTAACTTCATACTCTTCTTCAACACCAGCTGCTTCAACCAACCGTCCAGCAATCAAGGCTCCAGGAGGCGGCACCGGTCGTCGCAAAGAAGCCGTTGCTCGCGTCCGTTTGATTCCAGGAACAGGCAAGTGGGTTGTTAACGGCAAGGCGCTCGATGTGTACTTCCCAAACAAGGTTCACCAACAATCTGTCTCTGAGCCTTTCCGCACCGTAGGTGCCGAGAATCAGTATGACGTATTTGCTCGCATCAATGGCGGCGGAACATCTGGCCAAGCCGGTGCGCTTCGCCTCGGAGTTGCGCGCGCACTCAATGAGATTGATCGCGATGCAAACCGTCCTGCACTTAAGAAGGCTGGCTTCCTTACTCGTGACCCACGTGTCATCGAGCGCAAGAAGTACGGACTGAAGAAGGCACGTAAGCGTTCTCAATACAGCAAGCGTTAATTCTTTTTTACGCGATTGCCTTATTAAATGGCGCTCTTTGGCACCGATGGTGTCCGAGGACTTGCTAACGGTTTCCTAACCGCAGAACTCGCTGTTGATCTTTCGATCGCTGCTGCGCATATTCTTGGAGAACTAGGTGCCTTCGAAGGACACCGTCCTAAAGCAATCGTTGGACAAGATTCGCGTGCATCTGGTGAATTCTTAGAGGCAGCTGTCGTTGCTGGTTTAGCCAGCGCTGGAGTCGATGTTTATCGCGTCGGCGTTCTTCCAACACCTGCCATTGCACATCTCGTCGCTGAAAGCGGCGCAGACCTTGGCGTAATGCTCAGCGCATCTCACAATCCCATGCCAGATAATGGAATTAAATTCTTTGCCAAGGGTGGCGGAAAACTCGATGATGCACTCGAGGCCGCTATTGAAAAACGAATGGGTGAAACCTGGCAGCGTCCGACTGGCCGCAATGTAGGCCGCGTGATTAACGATGACTCCGCCGCAGAACGCTACATATTTCACCTCTTGAACTCGCTCACCATGAATCTCAATGGAATTAAGGTCGTTGTGGATTGCGCCAATGGCGCTTCCTCGCGGGTCGCTCCTAAGACTTATACGCGTGCGGGCGCAGAAGTGATCGCTATTTCTCATGAGCCAGATGGTTGGAATATCAATGAAAATTGCGGATCAACTCACCTCGAAAATATTAAGGCGAAGGTCCTGGAAACAGGAGCCGATCTAGGAATCGCCCATGATGGAGATGCTGACCGCTGCTTAGCCATTGATGGAAATGGAAATGAAATCGATGGCGATTTCATTATGGCGATCTTGGCTGCCGATTGGCAGAGCCGAGGTTTGCTCAAGAATGAGACCATCGTTGGAACAGTAATGAGTAATTTGGGATTCTTTAAGGCTATGGAGGCCCTCGACATTAACGTCGAAACCACCGCCGTTGGCGACCGTTATGTTCTTGAAAAAATGTTGGCAGATGATTTCGTTTTAGGCGGAGAACAATCAGGTCACATCATCATGCGTCACTATGCAAATACCGGTGACGGGTTATTGACCGCGCTTCACCTGATGCAGGTGATCAAATCCAGTGGTAAGTCACTTTCAGAGTTGAGCAAGGTCATGGAACGCTTTCCACAAGAGTTGATAAATGTAAAGAATGTATCCAAAGAGAAGCTATCGACTTCGGAAAAGATAAAGAGCGAGATTGACCTGCGCCAAGCAGAACTAGGATCTTCCGGGCGAATTCTGGTTCGCGCATCGGGAACCGAGAGTTTGGTTCGCGTTATGGTGGAGGCGCAGAGCGCACAATTGGCTGCGCGGATAGCCGAAGAATTGGCCGCTCTAGTAAGATCTGAACTCTCGTAACCACCACTTAAAGGAGTAACCGCCATGTGTGGCATTGTCGGATACACCGGTAAGGCCCTGGCCCTCTCTCCCGTACTTGAAGGACTCCGCCGTTTGGAATATCGCGGTTACGACTCTGCTGGAATTGCCCTTGTTATTGCCCAGGGGGAGCCGCTCTGGATCGAAAAGCGTGCTGGCAAACTCACAAATCTTGAAACTTCCCTTGGCGAAACAAACCCGAACTCGCACTCTGGAATCGGCCATACCCGCTGGGCAACTCATGGAGGCCCAACCGATCTCAACGCTCACCCGCATTTAGATAATGAAGGAAAGCTTGCCCTCATCCACAATGGAATTATCGAGAATTATGTGGAGCTACGAGAACTTCTCGAGAAGCGTGGCCATATATTTAAATCTGAGACCGACACGGAATCTGTTGTGCATTTACTGAGCGATGCTCGCAAATCTCATGACGGCGATCTTGCTGCGGCAATGCGTGAAGTCTGCGCCCAATTGCGTGGTTCATTTACCTTACTCGCAATCCATAGCGATGTGCCCGGTCGTATCGTGGGTGCTCGCCGCAATTCACCGCTCGTAGTTGGCGTCGGAGAAGGCGAAAACTTTCTAGCCTCAGATGTCGCAGCCTTTATTTCTCACACCAAGCACGCTTTGGAACTTGGCCAGGATGAGGTTGTTGATATCACCGCTACCTCCATCGTGGTTACCGATATCAACGGCAATGTGCTTAAGCCTCGCGAATTTGAAATCTCGTGGGATGCCTCCGCTGCGGAGCGTGGCGGATATCCACACTTTATGCTTAAAGAAATTTATGAGCAGCCAAAGGCAATCGCCGATACCTTGATAGGCCGCACAGCTGGATTAAATGAAGAAATTGTTGGCGGAATCAATTTAGAGGGAATTTCCAAGGTCGTCATCATTGCTTGCGGTACTGCTTACCATGCTGGGCTTGTAGGCAAGTATGCGATCGAAAAGTGGGCAAATGTTCCCGTTGATGTCGAACTGGCCTCTGAGTATCGCTATCGCGATCCAGCAGTGGACTCATCGACCTTGGTAATTCCAATCTCGCAATCGGGCGAGACGATGGATACCCTGATGGCGCTGCGCTACGCCAAATCTCATGGCGCTCGAGTATTTGCCGTATGCAATACCAATGGCTCAACGATTCCCCGTGAATCCGATGCGGTCCTTTATACGCATGCAGGACCAGAAATTGCTGTGGCTTCTACCAAGGCCTTCGCAACTCAACTCATCGCAATGTATTTAATTGGGCTGCATTTGGGCCGCGTCCGTGGCACCATCACTGAAGAGTTTTACGCAGAGATAGGCGCTGAAATCGCCGACCTACCTTCGAAGGTGGAACAAGTTCTCGAAACCGTGGAGCCATTGCGTGCGCTCACTCGTGACTTCAAAGATTCCACATCCGTGCTTTTTCTGGGCCGCCATGTCGGATTTCCCACCGCCCTAGAAGGCGCATTGAAGCTCAAAGAGTTGGCTTACATGCATGCTGAAGGCTTTGCTGGTGGAGAGCTGAAGCACGGACCGATAGCGCTGATTGATGATGGAACTCCGGTAGTCGCGATTATGCCGCCCCTGAACACTCCGCTTTATGAAAAGATGGCGAGCAATGTGCAAGAGGTAAAAGCCCGTGGCGCGATCGTAATTGCAATTGGCGATAGCGATTTGGCTAGCGCAACTCATAATATTCGGATTCCGACCTCCCACGATTTCTTGCAACCAGTATTGGCCGTTATCCCGTTGCAGGTTATTGCCTACGAGATGGCTGTAGCCCGCGGAAATGATGTCGACCAACCTCGCAATTTAGCAAAGTCGGTCACGGTCGAATGAACTGGGGCTCGCTGGAAATTCATCGCCGGCAGCAACGCAACCGTGCGATAAAGGTTTCTCTCGCGC
>CAIKID010000286.1 GCA_903827345.1 uncultured Actinomycetes bacterium
CGGATATCACGATCTTCCCAAATACAGGCGGGAGGTTTTCCTTTACCCCTGCTCAATGTCAGGAAATTCTTGATCATGCGCAGAGACCTTTGGGGCACCTCAAGCCAATTTGGGTCGCACCAGCAGGCGGGATGACTTTAGAAAAGATTCCAGAAATTTTGCAGGCCTATGGAAAGGACTGCGCTCTGCTTATTGGGGGAGCGTTGAGCCGAGGCGATCTCGCCACAAATGCCCAAGCAATGGCGCAGGCCATTCAATAGCCTAATAAAACAAGCTGTGGTCTTAATATGCTCTGGCCCGGGGCAGATTTAAGTCTTATTTATTTGACGAGTGGCTTGAGGCTCGTTGCAAAAGTCGTGAGCTGTTTAAGTGTGAATCCACCCTGAGTTCCGACACGGACATATGTTGCCCCGTATGGCTTTTTCGCCGGCAGGGTGAATGTTATTTCTCCCCCGTGTTGGGCAAATGAAGCCGCCGTACATGTAGAGGTGCCGCAGTAAATCCCGACCTTTGCGGTGATTCCATTAATCTTTGTGGTTCCCAGGGATTGTGGATGATCAACACCGGTGCAGTTAAAAGCGGCTGCTGTTTCCACTACTGCGATTCCCATATCTGCCGATCCAAAACCGGCCAGAAGATATTTATCTTTCTTCGGAAATAGCCGACAAGGGCGCACCTCGAAGTTGAGGGGCTTGAGCCCTAAGGTATTTGCTGGTTTGAGAATTCGATATTTAACTAGAGTTTGTAGGTCTTGGTACTTGTCGCCGCCAGCAATGGCGGGGGCAGGATTCACTGAAATGAGCGCTGTCGTGATGAGCACTAAGACCAGTGCAACTTTTTTCATGAGCTAAATCTAACCGAGAGTTCTAAATTTCGCAGAAAGAAGAAGCGCTCAGAGACCTTGATCAAGATGATTCGCACGCCCCGCTACTATCCAGAAGGCTACATGTGGCATAGTATGAATTTATGGAATTAATTAGCTTCAATGGGCAGGTAGTACTCGTAACTGGCGCCGCAAGCGGCATCGGGAAAGCTTCTGCAATCCTCTTTGCTAGTCGCGGGGCCAAAGTTGTATGCCTCGATCTGAACGAAGATGGCCTCAAAGCAGTTGTTAATGAGATTGCAGCCTCCGGAGGTAGCGCATCGTATAAAACGATGGATGTGTCATCGCAAGAGGCGGTTAAAGGGGGAATAGCCGATTTGTTGAAGGAACACGGACAAATCCACGCCCTGGCACATGCAGCGGGAATTAGTGGACCCGCTGGTAAGCCTGTTGAAGAGGTTGAATGGGAAGCTTTTGCGAAAACAGTTGAAATCAACCTTTACGGGACGATTTGGCTTACTCAGGCCCTTTTGCCATCAATGAAGGCAAATAAATATGGTCGAATTGTTCACGTTGCTTCCATCGCAGGCAAAGAGGGCAATCCTGGCATGGCGGCATATAGCGCCTCAAAAGCCGGTGTCATTGGTTTCGTAAAAAGCGTTGCCAAGGAGACAGCAACTTTTGGAATTTCTATCAATGCCATAGCACCTGCCGTTATCAGAACCCCGATGAATGCAACCGTTACTGAAGAAGTCCAGAAGTACATGGTCAGCCGAATCCCAATGGGTCGGCTAGGAGAAGTTGAAGAGGTAGCGGAATTGATTGCTTTTGCAGCGTCGAAGGCCTGCTCATTCACTACTGGTTTCACTTTCGATATTTCGGGCGGTCGTGCGACCTATTGATAAGCATGAGGGTAGAGCGGTAGTAGCGCCTATGGCGTACTCCTGCCAGCGTTGATAGCGTTGATGAATGGCTAGCCTCGAAATTAACTCCAGCTATAAGGGTTTTCCCTTAGCGGCTCACGGCACTGATGTGGTGCAATTCTTGGCCACCAAACCAAATCTCTTCACCTCTGACTTCCAATTTCCGATCATGGTTCTTCGGGAGAGCGCGCTTGCTCACAACATTGAGCGGATGGCGCAATATTGCGCCGGTTTAGGAGTCTCCCTTGCGCCTCATGTGAAAACCCCAATGTCGCCTCAGATTGCTAAGAGGCAACTGGATGCCGGGGCTTGGGGGATAACTGTTGCAAACTATTATCAGGCAAAGATATTTATAGAGGCCGGAATTAGCCGAATCATTATCGCCAACGAGGTTCTTGAACCAACATCTATCCGCGAAATTGCCCGTCGCAACTATGAAGGCTCAGCTGAGATCATTTTCTATATTGACTCACTCGCAGGATTAAAGATTGTTCAAGAGGCAATAAAGGACCAAGATCGTTCAAAGTTAAATATCTTTATGGAGATCGGAGCAGTGGGAGGCCGCGCTGGGATCCGAGATCTGGCCTTATTGAGGGAAATGCTGATACTGATGGCTGCGGATTCAAAGATCTTCGTGCGTGGGGTGTCGGGATTTGAAGGTGCCGTGCCTGGTGGGGATCGTGAGTCCGGAGTCGAGAAGTTGCGGCTATTTCTTAAACATATTGTTGCAGCAGCGAAAATTGTCGAGCCTTATGTGCAAGAGGAGATGATTATCACCGCGGGTGGAAGTTCTTACTTTGACTATGTGGTCGAAGAGTTTGCTAAATTCGCAGGTGATGCTCACATCATTCTTCGAAGTGGTGGCTATGTAAGCCATGATCACATTCATTACGCTGAGCAGTATCCGTTTATGACTTCGGAAGAACCAGACCGATTTCTTCCTGCTCTCGAATTGTGGTCCCGTGTATTGAGCATCCCCGAACCCAATCTTGCTATCTTGAATTTTGGGAAGCGCGACGCGGGTAATGATCTTGATAACCCTATGCCGATAAAGATAATGGAGAGCAAAGTAGCGCCGCTAAATGCTGA
>CAIKID010000287.1 GCA_903827345.1 uncultured Actinomycetes bacterium
ATCCTCGGATTTCGCCAGTTCCCAGATCAATATGAGGCTCGCCGTTCATAGATCCTTGGAGTGATTCGGCGATGATCGTTGCGATCTTTTCGCCTATTCCTGGAACAGCGGCGATCTCCGCGATTCCCGCTTTTCTTATAGCCCCTACTGACCCAAAGCGATCTAAGAGAGCTCGGCGGCGCACCTCACCTAGAAGTGGAATTTCATCGAGTAATGACTCCAGCATCACGGCAGATCGCTTTGAACGATGGAAGGTAATGGCGAAGCGGTGAGCCTCATCGCGAACGCGCTGCAGAAGGTAGAGCCCTTCGCTGTGGCGCGGCAAGATAATTGGATCCGAATTCTGCGGAAGCCAGACCTCTTCCAACCTCTTAGCCAATCCGACCAAAGGAATATCTTGTAAGCCCAGCGCCGAAAGTGCTTGATAGGCAGCATTGACCTGTGGTGCGCCACCATCAACAACAATTAATTGTGGTGGATAAGCAAATTTTGGCCGCGCCCCACCTTGCATCTTTAGTTCATCCATATCGATATCGCGCTCTGCCAAGTACCGTTTGAGGCGACGCGTAAGCACATGATTCATCGCCCGGGTGTCATCAAAACCGGCATCATCATCGATGGCAAACCGACGATAATCAGCTTTCTTCGGCTGGCCATCTTCAAATACCACCATGGATGCCACCATATGCTTGCCCTGAATATTGGAGATATCGAAGCATTCGATGCGCAAGGGAAGATCTTTCAAACCCAGCGCCTCTTGAATCTCATTGAGCGCTCTACCTACAACTGCAACATCGTTAGAGCGTTTGCTTAAGTACTGAATGAGAGCCTGTTGGGCATTGCGTTGCACCGTTCGCATCATGTCAAACTTTTCACCACGCTGTGGGACAGCAATCGATACCTTATGACCCGCTCCGGCGGAGAGCCACTCAATGAGCGCTGGTACATCCACGGGATCGCGGTCAACCAAAATCTCAGAAGGTGCCTTGTTTTCAATATAGATCTTGGCCAGAGCCGCGGTGATTACATCTTCTTCTTCCAGAACATCGGCCAAATCAATGATCCAGGCCCGCGATGCGACGATGCGACCAGCCCTAATAGAGAAGAGAGAGGCCGCGGCATGAGTGACCTCTTCGTGAATTCCGATGAGATCAGCGGAGAAGTTATTGTTGAGCGAGGTCTCGGTAAATTCAGTGGTCTTTCCCAAGGCCTCTAATTGATCGCGCAACCTGGCCGCGAGTTCGTACTCTTCATTGCCAGCGGCGCGCTCCATATCGAGTTGGAGCGACTCGGCGATATCGGTGGGATTTCGATCAAGATAAGTGACGAGGTTTTTAGCTAGCGCGGTGTGCTCATCCTGTGAGATCCATCCGACGCATGGAGCCGAGCATTTGCCGATATCCCCCAAGAGACATTGGCGTTTGGTAGCAACGGCACGATTGAAGTTGGGCTGGGTACAGGCTCGTACCGGAAAGATCTTCTGCAGAACTTCTACCGTTCCGCGCAGCGCCCAGGTGTTGGTAAATGGGCCGAAGTAGCGATTGCCCTTTATATGTTTCTGGCGCGATACGAAGAGCCTGGGGTACTGCTCAGAGAGCGAAACCGCTAAGTACGGGTAAGTCTTGTCATCCTTAAATTGCACATTGAACTGTGGGTTCTCTGATTTGATCCAGGTAAATTCCAGCGCCAGCGCCTCGATTTCAGTGGCGACGATCGTCCAATCGACTCGCACCGCCGTATGCACCATGCGGTAAGTCTTTGCCGCAAGATTGGAGCCAAAGTATGAATTAAGCCGATTCTTAAGGTTTTTTGCCTTGCCCACATAGATCACCCGGTCGTTCTTATCGTAGAAGCGATAAACCCCAGGCTCGGTAGGAATATTGCTCGGACGATAATCCGCTGGATTGCTCACGGCTAGTGAAGTACTTCCGCCAAGAATTTTCCGGTGTAACTTGCAGAAACTTTTGCCACAGCTTCGGGAGTGCCCTCGGCGATTACGGTACCGCCGCCGGCGCCACCTTCGGGTCCGAGGTCGATAACCCAATCAGCCGATTTGATGACGTCCAGGTTGTGTTCAATTACCACCACGGTATTTCCAGAATCGACGAGTCGATTGAGAACTAGCAAGAGCTTGCGTACATCTTCAAAGTGCAAACCTGTCGTCGGTTCGTCGAGAACGTAGATTGTGCGACCTGTCGACCGGCGCTGTAACTCCGTGGCCAACTTAACGCGCTGGGCTTCACCTCCAGAGAGAGTCGGTGCTGATTGTCCGAGGCGTACATACCCCAAGCCAACATCGTTGAGGGTCTTTAAGTAGCGTGAAATCGCGGGAACCGATTCGAAGAAATGCGAAGCTTCTTCGATGGGCATCGCAAGCACTTGCGCGATCGTCTTGCCCTTGTAGTGAACTTCCAGAGTCTCGCGGTTGTAACGCGCACCATGGCAGACCTCGCACGGTACGTAGACATCTGGCAAGAAGTTCATCTCAATCGTGATGGTGCCATCGCCGGAGCAGTTTTCGCAGCGACCGCCCTTTACATTGAAGGAGAAGCGACCCTGTTGATACCCACGGATCTTCGCCTCCGTTGTCTCGGCGAAGAGAGCACGAATCTTGTCGAATACCCCGGTATATGTCGCTGGGTTTGATCGAGGGGTTCTACCGATCGGAGACTGATCCACGTGAACGACCTTGTCGAGCTGGTCGATTCCAGTGATCGTGCGGTGACGACCTGGAACTATGCGCGCTCCGTTGAGTTTGTTCGCAAGTACCGAGTAGAGAACATCATTGACCAAAGTAGATTTTCCAGAGCCGCTGACGCCGGTAACAGCAACAAAGAGTCCCAATGGAAATGCGACGTTGATGCTTTTTAAGTTGTTTTCCTTCGCTTCCTTAACCACGACGCTGCGCTTGGGATCCCCTACGCGACGTTCTGCTGGAAGTGGGATCGATCTGCGGCCCGCCAGGTAGTCACCCGTGATTGATTCGGGAGCGTTGATCAAGGCTTGATAATCACCCGATGAAACGACCCTGCCACCGTGCTCCCCCGCGCCTGGACCAATATCGACGATCCAGTCTGCGATCCGGATTGTGTCCTCATCGTGTTCTACAACAATCAGGGTATTTCCGAGATCACGCAATCGGGTCAGAGTTTCGATAAGGCGGCGGTTATCGCGTTGATGCAAGCCGATACTTGGTTCATCCAGAACATAGAGGACTCCGGTGAGGCCAGAACCGATCTGCGTAGCCAAACGGATGCGCTGTGCTTCGCCACCAGAGAGCGTTGCTGCCGGGCGCTCGAGTGAAAGGTAATCCAAACCGACATCGAGCAAGAAGCCCAGCCGGGCGTGAACCTCCTTGAGAACTCGATCTGCGATCTTCTTCTCGCGGGCGTTGAGTGAAATCTTCTTGAGGAATACTGCGCAATCTGCGATTGATAGTTCGCATATCTCCCAAATATTTTTGCCACCCAGCGTTACGGCAAGGACTTCGGGCTTAAGTCGGGCGCCTTTACATACCGGGCAGGGAGTTTCGCGCATATACGCTTCATATTTTTCGCGGCTGAAATCCGAGTCAGTTTCCGAGTGCTTGCGCTCGATAAATCCAAGAACACCTTCAAATCCAGTGGAGTAATTGCGAACGCGGCCGTAGCGGTTCTTGTACTTCACGTGAACTTCATAATCCGAACCATGTAATACTGCTTCGCGCGCCTTAATAGTCAACTTGCTCCACGGCTTGTCCATGGAGAAGCCCATCTCATCAGCCAACCCTTGCAACAATCGACCGAAATATTCTGCAGAGTGGCCACCGGCCCAAGGAGCGATAGCTCCTTCTGCGAGCGAGAGTGAATCATCGGGTACAACAAGTTCTTGATCTACCTCAAGGCGAGTACCTATGCCCGTGCAATCAGGGCAGGCTCCAAAGGGTGAGTTGAACGAGAAGGAGCGCGGCTCCATCTCTTCGAAGGAGAGGCCGCAATCATGGCAAGCCATATGCTCGCTAAAGACTCGCTCTTTCTCGGGATCAGTTGCCTTAGCATCAACGAAATCGAGAACTACGACTCCGCTGGCAAGCTTGAGCGCGGTTTCGATTGAGTCGGTGATGCGCGACTTCGACTCTTTTTTAACTGCCAGGCGATCTACAACTACTTCGATGGTGTGCTTCTCTTGCTTCTTTAATTTTGGAACTTCATTGAGCGGATAGACGGTTCCATCGACGCGGGCGCGGGAGAATCCCTGGGTCGTGAAGTCGGTAAAGAGATCGACGAACTCACCTTTGCGCTCCCGAATCACCGGAGCGAGAACTTGAAAACGAACGCCCTCTTCCAGGGCCAAGATCTGATCGACGATGTTCTGCGGGGTCTGGCGCGCAATGGCTTTGCCGCAATTAGGGCAGTGCGGACGGCCGGCGCGAGCGAAGAGCAGGCGCAGGTAGTCGTAAACCTCAGTGATTGTTCCAACGGTAGAACGTGGATTGCGGTTGGTGGATTTCTGATCAATCGAGACCGCGGGTGAGAGCCCTTCAATGAAATCCACATCAGGCTTATCCATCTGCCCCAGAAATTGGCGGGCGTAAGCCGATAGAGACTCCACATATCTACGCTGACCTTCGGCGAAGATCGTGTCGAAGGCGAGTGAGGACTTTCCAGAACCTGAAAGGCCGGTGAAGACGATCAGAGCATTGCGCGGTAAATCAAGGGAGACATCCTTCAAATTATGTTCGCGGGCTCCGCGAATAATCAGGCGATCGGTTGTCATACGCCTGCCTCCTCCATGCCCCGTAGTTCGCGCTTAAGGTCGCGCAATTCATCGCGAAGTCGGGCTGCCAATTCAAATTGCAACTCAGCCGCCGCTGACTTCATCTGATCCGTGAGGGATTCTATGAGAGCGAGCAACTCTTGTCGCGGTAGGGAGACGCCAGAGAGGCGTTGATGTTTAATGGCAGGAGTCTGATTCGCCTTGTTTTTGTTGCCCTGCGTCAAAGTGCGGCTATCTTCCGCCTCTTTGGTGATCAGATCGGTGATATCAGCGATCTTCTTGCGCAAAGGAGTTGGATCAATGCCATTTTCTAAGTTGTAGGCAACTTGCTTGGCGCGGCGCCGGTTTGTCTCATCGATTGCCTGTGCCATTGCGGGCGTGATGCTGTCAGCATACATATGAACTTCGCCGGAAACATTTCGGGCGGCACGTCCGATGGTCTGAATCAATGAGGTGGCCGATCGTAAGAACCCTTGCTTATCAGCATCGAGAATTGCAACGAGAGAAACTTCCGGAAGATCGAGTCCTTCACGCAAAAGGTTAATACCAATCAAAACATCATATTCGCCAGAGCGCAGCTCGCGCAGTAGCTCTACGCGACGCAACGTATCTACTTCGGAGTGCAGGTAGCGCACCCTTATCCCAAGCCCGAGAAGGTAATCCGTTAAATCTTCGGACATCTTCTTCGTCAGTGTTGTAACAAGTACGCGCTCGTTGCGTTCGGCACGTAAGTTGATCTCTGCCACGAGATCATCAATCTGGCCCTTAATGGGTTTGAGAATAATTGCTGGGTCGATGAGTCCAGTCGGGCGAATAACCTGCTCGACCACATCCCCATTGACCTTTGCCATTTCGTACTTGCCTGGGGTCGCAGAGAGATAAACCGTCTGTCCCTTGCGGGTAAGAAATTCATCAAAACGTAGTGGCCGGTTATCCATCGCGCTGGGCAGACGGAATCCATGCTCAACCAGGGTCCGCTTTCGAGAGGCATCTCCTTCGTACATCGC
>CAIKID010000288.1 GCA_903827345.1 uncultured Actinomycetes bacterium
CCTTGATTTGCGTTGATAATTACTTGCTAGTCCAGATGTTAATTGGTGACTGCAAGAAGTAGACCACGAATAAGGCAGAGGCGATGTAAAGCAGTGCATGCACTTCCTTACGGCGACCCTGGACTACTCGAACAAGCACATGTGAAACGAAACCAGCACCAATACCTACTGAGATGCTATAGGTGAATGGCATCAAGATCATCGTTAGGAATGCAGGAATCGCAATCCCATAATCTTGCCAGTCAATATTTTTGATTTGAGACATCATCAAGAAACCGACGATGACCAGAGCTGGTGTGGCAGCTTCGTAAGGAATCACTGCAACTAGCGGTGCCAAGAATGTTGTGAACAGGAAGAGAATTCCAGTTACAACTGAGGCTAGGCCGGTTCGGGCACCTTCGCCCACACCTGAAGCAGATTCGATATAGCTAGTGTTGGAAGAGATATTTCCCATTCCCCCACCAACCGCTGCGATTCCATCTATCAAGAGAATGCGATCGATATTTGGGATGAGTCCTTCACTATCGAACAAACCACCTTCACTTGCGATTGCAGTAACAGTTCCAACATTGTCGAAGAAATCTGAGAGCAACAATGAGAAGATAAGGAGTATCGCGGATACGACGGTGACACGGTTAAAAGCCCCCGTAAGGTCTATATGACCAAAGAGACTGAAATCCGGTTTTGCGAATACTTTTGATGGAATGGTTGGAACGTTTAGCCCCCACCCTTTTGGATTTACATTTGTACCATCAAAATTAGGGCCGATTTTAAAGGCCTTCTCAACAATTACAGCAATTACTGTGGTTACTACAATCCCGATTAATAGCGCCCCCTTCACTTTCCTTACAACAAGGGCAATCATCAAACAGAGGCCAAATGCGAATACCACAATCGGCCAGCCAACGAGGTTTCCGTTATCTCCCAGTTGAACTGGCACTGGCCCAGCGCCAGTGCGGCGAACGAACCCGGCATCAACCAGACCAACGAGTGTGATGAAAAGACCAATTCCAACGGCGATAGCGATCTTTAACTGTGCTGGTACTGCGCGGAACATTGCGGCTCGAACCCCAGTTAATACGAGGATGACGATTATCACGCCTTCGATTATTACTAGTCCCATCGCATCTGCCCAAGTCATCTTGGATGCAATACCAATTGCAACGAAGGTATTGAGCCCAAGGCCGGTTGCGAGCGCAAGTGGGAAATTCGCCACAGAGCCCATCAGGATGGTCAAAATTCCTGCCATAAGAGCAGTCATGGCGGCAATCATTGCAAGATTTGGGTGGCTGCCATCGCCTCCGAGATATTTACCGTCGCCATCTTTGGTAAGACCGATGATCAGCGGATTGAGCGCAACGATGTAAGCCATTGTGAAGAACGTGACGAAACCACCACGAACCTCTCTAGCTACCGTTGAGCCACGTTCGCTGATTTTGAAGTAGGAATCGAGCATGACTTAGTCTCCTAATTTTGATATCGGGGGTGGTTGCGACCCCGTATGAAGTGACGGCTCATAGACCGAGGGAGTGACAAAACCGTATAGGCAATTAACCCAGATGTTAAGCGCACACTCAGGCAATTTTCATTTAAAGTAGGGCATATGAGGGTGAAATGGGTAGAAAATGGACCATGAGGCCTCGCTAGGGTTGGCTATAGCCGCCACTCGCCCAGGTGGTGCTCGGTGAAGGAGAGTGAAGGAAATTAAGCATACGGTTTGGAGCCAGTGGTCCGACCTGACGGTCCCAGCCGGATTTCAAAAGTTCTCGCTCGCCGATTATCCGCTCGATAGTTCTGATTTATCTCAGATCACCATTTATGTTCAACCGTATATGACTGGAACCGAATTTCTAGAACCGGTAAGAGCGATGAGCAACCTACAACTTCTGCAGGTTCCCAACGCTGGGTATGAAAGCGCTCTGCCCTATCTTCGCCCTGGAATGATGCTCTGCAACGCTCGCGGAGTACACAATGCATCGACCGCAGAGCTCGCGGTTGGACTAGCTATTGCCATGAAGCGCGGAATTCCCACCTTTATTAGAGAGCAAGAGAAAGGTATCTGGAGCCACGAGCGTATGGGATCGCTCAACGACAGCCGGATTGGAATAATTGGAGCGGGTTCAATTGGCCAGACGCTGGTCTCGTATCTCAAGCCATATGAAGTTGAGATCACCACTTTTTCCCGTTCTGGAAAGAATGGTTCGCTCCTTTTAGGGGAACTCGATGGATTACTTCCAACTTTTGATTTCCTCTTTCTGATAGTCCCCCTCAATGACGAGAGTAATAACCTTATAAATGCCAGGCGCTTGGGGCTTATGAAGGACGGTGCCATCTTGATCAATGTAGCGCGCGGTAAGGTCGTGGATACCGATGCGCTCGTAGCTGAACTCAACACCGGTCGGATCAGTGCCGCCCTTGATGTAACCGATCCAGAGCCGCTTCCCCAGAACCATCCGCTCTGGAAAGCTAAGAACGTGCTTATTACTCCCCACGTTGGTGGTGACTCTGAAGCGTTTGAAAAGCGGGGGCGGAAATTTATTGAAGAACAACTTCAGCGCATCGCTGATGGGTTAGAACCTTTAAATATTATTAAAGTTTAATCCGATAGATATCGCTGCATCTCGTTCGCGATAATTTCTTCACCTGGAATACCCGAGACAAAGAGATCTTCCACAATTCTGACGCGATCCTCCTGCGATTTATTCTGGCTGATCTTCGACTTGGCTTCAACCTTATTCACATGAAGAATGATGGCGATAATTCCCTTGAGTTGCAGTTCGAAGTAATGTGGATCAGATTCATCGGCAGACCAGGGCAGATCTCGATTCAATTCGTGATGTGCTGTTAGGTTTGTGACTATCTGACGAAGTAACTCAACATCTTCACTTACTTCAACGGTGCCACTCAAATGCACGGACTGATAATTCCATGTCGGAACGACCTTATGATCGGTGGATTTATTGCTGTAATTGCTCGGGGATATATACGCCTGTCCTCCGTGAAAAATCGCGAGTCCTGGGGCACTTGGTCTAATTGTCTTCCATTGCTGATTACCGCGTGCCATATGCATGATGAGACGACCATAATTTCCGAAAATCGGATCCACAACTTCCCAAACTGCTGGCATCAATGTAGCAACAGGGAGCCCATCAGGATTTACAGTGACTAGATCCGCAGCTCGCGCAGCCGTAACAAAGCTTTGAATTTCAATCCAATCTTCGACTCTATTAAGGGGTGGGATGTACATGCGTTTAGTATCTCATTACACCTACAATTCCCATATGGAAGATGTTGCAAAGAATACTTCAGTCAAGCGCATAGCCGCCGAAATGCGGGAGCGGGGCATAAGCGGCGATGTTACGATCCTGAGTGATAGCGCCAGGACCGCGGCAGAGGCGGCGGCGGCACTCGGTATTCAAGTTGGGCAGATCGCAGCATCTATAGTCTTTAAACTTCCCGATGGCCGCCCGTTGCTGGTCATTACCTCCGGAGCACACCGGGTTGACACCACCCTTGTTGCAGCAAACCTTGGTGTTGAGAAGCTCCATCGCGCTGATGCCGATTTTGTGAAATCCGCCTCTGGCATCAGCATTGGAGGCGTCAGCCCGTTTGGCTGGCAGCATGATGGATCCCTAGCTAACCCCGTACCAGTTGTACTTATAGATATTGCCCTTGCGGTATTTGATGTGGTCTGGGCAGCCGCCGGACACTCTCATGCCGTCTTCCCTACAACCTACGAAGAACTAATAAAATCCACCAGCGCGCAACCCATGAAAGTTGGAGATTAATCAATGAAAAAATTACTGGCACCCCTTCTCATATCCGTCTTAGTGCTGACTGGATGCGGAAGTTCTGTTCACGGGATTTTTAAATTGCCTCTCTCCCCCGTGCCTTTAGTAATGAATGTCGACACCACAATTCTGAGCCACTTAATTGTCTCTGTCGCATCAGGATCTTATTCAAAGCAAGCCACCAAAGATGGGGCGATCGCCCAATCAATTCTTTATTACCAGCCAAACACAGGTGCCAAAGTTATCTTCCTCTCGTTCTACGAATTTCCAGCTCAGAAATTTGATCGACTTACAAACCCAGCAGAACCTCCTCCTTACGGCACAGAGGTTCTTCGCAAGAATGGCTTTGTCTATAGCGTTGCTGGACCACAAGACTCTATCTTTGATCCGAAGACGGCAGATGGCAAAAATATCACCGCGCTCTACACCACCATCTATAAGTCAGATACTTACACTGCACAATAATGATTCTCTCGCCCCGAACGGTTAAGTTAACCACTCGCACCGGTATTGACATCTATCGCAGCTTGCCCCACCGCTCTCTGCGAACAATCGGCGCCTGGTGCTTTATCGATCACTTTGGGCCGACCTCGCAAGAAGATGCTATGAGCGTCGCAGCGCACCCTCATGTTGGTTTACAAACTGTTAGTTGGCTCTTTGATGGGAAAGTTGAGCATCGCGATTCATTGGGGAGTATTCAAATAATCCATCCTGGTCAGCTCAATATAATGACAGCAGGACGAGGTATCGCACACTCCGAATTATCAGCTCCAGATGCAAAGATCATGCACGGCGTGCAACTCTGGACGGTAATCCCAGATACATTTAGAAATACCGCGCCTATCTTTGATCACTACCCAGATCTTCCAGTGATAAGAAAGAAGGGCTTGAAGGTTCGGCTCATAGTTGGCGAATTCATGAATGAGGAATCAGAGGCAAGAATATTTTCGCCGTTGGTCGGTGCCGAGATCAATCTGGCGCCTGGATCAACTTACCAACTACCCCTGCGCCCCGACTTTGAATATGGGGCTCTTCTGGTAGTGGGCGACATCGTGATCGATGCTGAAGAGGTGCCTCTTACCAACCTTTATTACAGCGCTCCCGGAAAATCCATGCTCCAAATAAGCACTGTTAGTGGAGCCAAAGTTCTGCTGCTGGGCGGGGTTCCTTTCTTGGAGGAGATCGTGATGTGGTGGAACTTTATTGGGCGCACGCATGACGAGATCGTAGCGATGCGGGACGATTGGAATCTTGAGAGTGATGATTTCCCATACTTTGTGGACAAAATAGGCGGCCGCATACCCGCGCCCGAACTTCCCAATCTTCGACTACAACCGCGCGGAAATATCCGCCCCGATATTAATTAACTTTAAAACTTACCGAAACAGTTACAGTCACGGTCTTGGGTATTGTCGTGGTGTCGTACATTCCGCCGCCGGAAGTATCAACTGAATCTGGTGAAGTAACTTGAACCGGACCGCTAGATACCGCGATTACGCTTCCCAGACTGGATCCAACTGCCTTCGTCATGGACGTGCCACGAGCTTTGGCATCGACCATTGCCTGGGCCAATAAGGCAGGCCGAAGCACTGCTAAATTAGATACATAGAACTGTGGTCCATAATTATTAATATTTACCCCAGTCTGTAATAACGAACCAATCCCATTGCTGAGTGAGTAAACGCGATTTACATCTTTTGAACGGACGGTCACGCTCTGACTGGCTTGATACGAGAGCACACGGCCAGTTGGGTTTCCGTTTATATATTCGTTGACGGCATTGGTGTTCACGCCACCAGTTTGAATCCCACTGGCAGGTATTCCCCCGGTGACCAAGTACTTAGTGAGTGCATCCACACTCTTTCCCACCTTTGTTACAGCCGCAGCAGCGCTCTGCGAACTCTCCTGCGCATTTAATGTCCATACCGAATTATCCGCGGTGGCATTCGTACGTGCTTGACCTGTAACGGTAACTGAATTACCTGCGCGCGCAGCTAGACCTTGACCAACCAGGCTCAATCCATATCCGGTACCAAATGCCAATATCAGAGCCGAGATAATGAGGCTGTAGAACTTGGTTGAAAAGCGATGTGGTTTAGTGGTCTCGTCCATATATCAAGAGTAGGGCATGCCCCTTAAGAAAAGTGTTCCATGCGTGGTGCTGCCACCCATTTCACTGTGATCTCGCGCTCTATAAACGCCGAATTACTTGAGTGTGGTGAAGAAGAAATCAAGGGTGCGCTCCCAAGCGAGAGCTGCCGCCAGCGGGTCAAAGACTTCGGGTCGATCATCGTTAAAGAAGGCGTGATTGGTCCCTACATAATCGAAGGCTTTTGCGCTGCCACCAGATGCATTAATTTCACGTAACGCCTCTTGGATTCCTGGCGCACTCGACGTGCCATCCCCCTGCGCGCAATGTATCAGCGCCGATTTACCAGAATAGTTTGCCCACTTAGGCGCATGCCGCTCCCAGGAAGCTCCTGGATAGAATCCAACTGTCGCTAATACCTGCGGTGAAAGCGTGCCGCTCCAAATTGCTAAACTTCCGCCCATGCAAAATCCAACAACTCCAACGCTTTTAGTAGATGTCTCGGGCAGAGAGAGAAGATAATTTGCAGCACTTGTTATCTCTTTACCAGCCTGATCTAATTGCAACTCCATCATCAATTTCTTAGCAGTATCTGGCTCGGCAGCTGCTTGTCCGTGATAGAGATCTGGTGCGAAGGCTACAAAGCCTGCAGCGGCGAAACGATCTACTACATCGGTGATATGACCGACCAATCCCCACCACTCTTGAATGATGATGACGGCTGGACCACTCTCGCTCTCGGGAAGTGCAAGATAACCCTCGCCAGTTGATCCATCGTGAGAATAAGTTAGATGCATTCCCATTTTATTTACGTCGGGTGCGTCGACCGACAGTAAGACCAACACCGAATCCAATGAGTAAGAGAGTTGCAATAACAACTAGCGTCACACCTGGGCTGCGGTCATCTCCGCCAATATTTGAAATTCGGGGGCGAGGGTCTGGGGATTCTTCGCCCCATGCCATGGAACTCGACAGAACGAGTTGAGCGAGAACAATGGCGGTCAGTACCTTGGCTTTCACAGAACCCTCCTCAATGGTGATGCTCATAGTCTAACTATTGCTTTAAAGTGATGGGTAAGTACTGGAGAATGTCTGAGGAAGTTATTGGCTTGAGATCGGTTGCAGCCGCCCGTGCAGCTAGCGCATGAGCGCTAATTGCCTTGAAAACGACCACAACAAGATCATTAAAATTTGTGGGTTTCCAACTGGCCAGCATTGAACCAATCAATCCTGCCAAGATATCGCCGGTCCCAGCGGTGGCCAGTTCTGGCCCCCCTAATTCATCTTTGACAACTAGTCCCTCCGGGGAGGCAACAATGGTGTGGTAACCCTTAAGAACGACCACGCAGTTAAGAGCTACCGCCATCGCCAGAGCACTCTTCTGGCGACCCTCGTCACCTGCGGATATCTCAAAGCCCAAATCACGAGCCTCCCCCTCATGGGGGGTAATAACTACAAATTCGGCGTGGATCCGCTCTGCATATTTCATAGCGACCGAATCTAAAACTACATATTTGCTAAAAGGTATCGCGAAGCGCCGTCCTAATTTTGGCGAACCTGATCCTATTACCCAGGCATCGACCTCGAGCCCTTTAATCGACGTGCGGGCCACCACATCAGGGTAAGCCCGCACTACGAGATCGCGAATGAATTGGTCAGGGGAGACGAAGTTGATATATCCCGAGCCACCGCGGCGTGCGCCGCCAACACAGAGTAAAGCCGCTCCCGAGTATTCAGAGCTTCCGGCGACAACTGCAACCGTGCCATGAGAGTACTTGTGGGAGCTCTTTGATAATTTCTTTATAAAGTTCTTCTCCACCTTGCAGATTATCCTCCTGAAAATACCCAATTGGAAGTGCTGGACGAACTTTGGATAAAGACTTTTAAGCGGTAACCTCCTCTTGAACGCCAACTACATAGTAGAAGGCGAGGGCAAAGCAGATGAAGAACGCAGCAATAGGGATGAAGAGAGCCACGATAGTGGCAATTAGATAGACGGATATTCCGATATACCCTTTGCGCAACAATGATTTGAGCGTCACGCCACTGGTATTTGGAGCGAGATGTTCGTGGCTCATTAAGTGGCTGATAATAAAGATGAACATGCCAGAGGTATAGACCCAGATGGCGCAATATAAAGCGATCGCCCACTTTGCATTTGAACCTTGGTTGTACCAGGTTGCCGCTAATGAAGTTGAGAAGGGGATGGAAACAATTCCCAGTAGTAAACCCAGATTGGCAAAGAGAACTTTGCGATGGACCATCACAACACGATCAAAGATGGAGTGGTGATTTACCCAGATAATTCCAATTGAAAGAAAACTCATGACATAGGCAAAATATGAGGGCCACTGGCGTGCCAGTGCTCTTCCCAGATGTCCATCAGCAATATCTGGGATTCTCAAATTGAAGACCAGTAAGGTGATAGCTACCGCAAAGACACCGTCACTAAATGCTTCTAAGCGACTTGGTTTCATGGCAGAAGTTTGCCTGATGAAGATCGAAAACTCCGTAAACTTTTAATCTGTAGTCTCAGCGAGCGATGCCCTCACACCGCTCGAACTGAGATCGGTTTCTTATTTAAGCCCAGCTTTACCGAGAGCCGAGACCAATGACATATAGAAACCTTGTGCCGTAAAAGAAGCGCCACTGATGTTGTTGATCTGGGAAGATTGTGCCTGCATCACTTCTTGTTCCAACATTGGAATTGCTTGGGCGTTGATCTGCTGATCTCTAAAAGTTCCCATTGGATAAACTGGAGCGGAGACCTTCGTGATCTTGCCATTCTTGACGGTGACCGAAACTTGAACTGCGCCGTAATGCGTCATATAAGCAGAGCCTAAAAAAGTTCCTGACTTTTTTGCAGCCGCTTTAGTGGTCTTCGTTGTTGCGGCATCGGCTGTAGAGATTCCGGCAGGGATAAATGCAGCGACAGCGCCCAGCCCGATGAGAGCGGCGCGCTTTATCAACTTACTTTCTGCCACTTTTGAGCTCCCTTGATTCATCCTGCAATAGTTGAATTAAAGGGTTTGGAACTGGGAGAGCCCTGAGAGTCCTCTGAAATTAGGCTCTGTATCTAGGCTAACTCTGAGTCGGGAAGCCCAGATTGATCCCCCCATGACTGGGATCGAGCCAACGGCTGGTGATGACCTTGCCACGGGTAAAGAAGTGAATTCCTTCAGTTCCATGGGCGTGAGAATCACCAAAGAGCGAAGATTTCCAGCCACCGAAGGAGTAGTAAGCCACCGGGACTGGAATCGGAACATTAATTCCAATCATTCCGACTTCAATCTCATTCTGGAAACGGCGGGCCGCTCCTCCATCATTGGTAAAGATCGCCGTTCCATTTCCATACTGGTGGGCGTTGATAAGAGCTACTCCCTCTTCATAAGAGTTAACGCGAACCACTGATAAAACTGGCCCGAAGATCTCGTCGGTATAAATACTCATATCGGTCTTAACGTGATCAAAGAGTGTAGGACCAAGCCAGAAACCTCCAGGCTCTCCATCGACGACTGGGTTGCGACCATCGACAACCAGTGTTGCACCATCAGCCACTCCGGCATCAACATAACCCTTGACCTTGTCACGGTGGGCACCAGTGACAAGCGGACCCATGTCGCAACCGCGACGCCCATCACCTGTACGAAGTTGTGGCATCTTGTCGGCAATCTTCTTAACCAGCGCATCTCCAATAGGTTCAACGGCTAGTACTACCGATATCGCCATGCAGCGTTCTCCTGCGGAGCCAAATCCAGCATTGATAACTTGATCTGCCGCTAGATCCAGATCTGCATCCGGCAGAACCAACATATGATTCTTTGCGCCGCCGAGTGCTTGCACCCGCTTCTTATTCTTAGTGCCAGTCTCATATATATATTGCGCTATTGGTGTTGAACCAACAAAGGAGATGCTCTTAATATCAGGATGCTCGAGTAGCGCATCCACGGCTTCCTTATCACCATGAACCACGTTAAATACGCCATCTGGAAGGCCCGCATCCTTCAACAATTGCGCAATAAAGTTTGCAGCGGAGGGATCTTTTTCACTTGGCTTCAAAATAACTGTGTTGCCTGCAGCGAGCGCAATGGGGAAGAACCACATAGGAACCATCGCTGGAAAATTAAATGGAGAGATGATTGCCACGGCTCCCAGTGGTTGGCGCACTGAGTGCACATCAACGCCACCGGAAACTTGTTCGGAAAATCCACCTTTAAGTAAGTGACCCAGTCCGCAGGCAAATTCAACAACTTCTTGACCACGCGTGATCTCACCGAGTGCATCGCTCAACACTTTGCCGTGCTCCGCAGTAATAATTTCAGCGAGCTCACCCTTGCGCGCATTGAGTAATTCGCGGAACGAGAAGAGAATCTGGATCCGCTTCGTGAGCGAAACATCTCGCCATTCAGTAAAAGCATTTGTTGCAACAGTGACGGCGCTATCCACGACGGCGCGCGAAGCGAGATCTACCGCCTTGCCCGCGACCCCAGTTGCGGGGTCATAAACGGGGGCGGTCCGCTCGCTCGTTCCGCTCCAAATGTGGCCGTCGATAAAGTGAGAGATTCGAGTTGTCATTCGGTAATCCTAAAGTGATTAGGCGGAGGCGTGAACTATCACCACCGGGCACTTAGATTTAGCAGAACAACTGGCAGAAACTGAGCCCAAAATTAGATCTGCGAGCTTTCCATGTCCACGTGAGCCCATAATGAGGATCTCTGCCCCCTTGGATAACTCGACGAGGGTGCGAACCGCGCCACCTTCGACCGAGGTGGCCTTGACGCCTGCGGGGGCTCCTCCAAAGACGAGCGAGATTCCTTCTTTGAGGATCTGCGTAGACCAGATCTTGGGATCACTCTCCCCAACATAGCCGCCAGAGCCGAAACCAACCCCTGCCACATCCAAAGGTGATTCTGCGTACTCCCAGACATTTACTACTTCAATTTCTAGATTCAATAATGGGGCTCGCTGCGCAGCCCAGGTAAGGGCCGCCACCGAAGAGGGTGACCCATCAAAGGCAACCAGTGCAACTCCTTTTTCACTTCCCGTGCTCATATTTCATCTCCATCGCTTTTTCGCTTATGGATTTCAGTATCCTCTTTTTTTAGGAGTGGGCCATAGGGAAACCGAGGGATTAAGAAAGAACTAGTGCTACCACCTCCATCTTCCAGCGTCTTCCGAGGTAATCTGCCAAATGGAATGAAATAATAGCTCTTATAAATTGTGAGAGTAACTGGGAGAAGATCGATGGTTAGTAATTCCTCGCACGACGGGCCCCTATTTGTTGTGATTGGCAAGACCCGCACCCAGATTTGGGAGGGGAATTTCGGTACGCACGTCCAGCCATTTGTCATCTATGACCCACTCTCCAGACCAACGGTCAGGGCCACCAGCGGGACTGCGACAACTTCGAATTACGACAGCAGGGATTCCTCGAGAAGTTCAAACGTCGGCTATCACCTCTGGGTTAGTTGGATGAAACCAAGCCTCAATGAACATTATTGCGACCGCATTTATCAGCACGTCAAAGGGTTCGATCATATATACCTAGTAGGTGGTGGAATTGGTCGGTGGAGTGGAGTAAACAACTTTATGGATTACGCGGAGCGTCTGCATCCTGGTTTTTCCAAGAGAGTCACATGGCAGCGCTACTTGAGATTCACCGATTTCCCCCAAAAGACGGTGGAGAAGATCTTCACTCGCCTCACCACCTACGCTGGCTGATCCTACCTTCATGCAATTCATGAACCGCTTGGCACATCAAGATTCACAATGTAAGAAGCGTAAAAACTAATATTTATTAAAAAATCTATTTATTCTCAAGGCGAGCAAATAGATTTACCAAAAGAACACGTTGATTAGTGGTCGGTGATTGTCGAATATCCAGTTTCTTGGCAACACGAGAAATTGCGTTCTCGCACGACTTAACCTTTACTCCTTTTAGGCGAGCGATCTCGCGGTTTGAAAGGCCTTGAGAGATGTATTTAAGTAGTTCAACTTCGACGGTAGACAACTTAGGCGTAGGTATTTTCTCTACATCAGTTGTTCCTAACTTGTTCACTATGCATTGTTACACAAATACCTTGTCTAGCGCGCGGTGAATGAGCTACAAACCCTGCTAGATATGGGTTTTCCCCTATGTAAATTATATAGCGGGGGTTTTCCCCTAGAATTTGAGCGTGCTAGAAAACTGGACTCGGATGATAATCAGAAAACGCAGAATTGTAATTGCGCTCTGGTTGCTCGCCTTAGTTCTCGGGGCATTTAGCAGCACAAAATTGAATTCACATCTCACCATCGCGTTAACTATTCCCGGCTCCGCATCCGAACACAGCGATGTCATGCTAACCCAACACTTTCATGAGAATATTGAAGGAACTTTTACTGTTATCTACCCCTTCAAGAGCGCCGGCGCGACGGAGTTAAAGGGCTTCGAAGATCGCATCGCAATAGCCGCCGCCGCAATTCCCACGGGGATTGTCACTCAGGAGAAAGCCATCGGCGGAACGCTCTATGTAAATATAAATTCTTCACTCGCTTTATCTAAGGCCGCTAGTTATACCGATGGGCTACGCACGGCGCTAAAGAATGCAGGACTATCCGGCGCTCTCGTTACCGGCCCACCTGCGATCCAGAGCGATGTAACTCCGATCCTTGCCAATGATTTACATCGCGGCGAACTCTTGGGACTCTTCATCGCACTTCTAATACTTATTGTGGCGCTGGGCTTTTCGAGTCAGATACTTATTCCTGTTCTCTTTGCCGCTGGATCAATCTCAGCCACCGTGGGAATAATCTACTTAATCGCGCAAAAATTTCTTGTCGTTCTCTACATCCCAAATATTGTGGAACTTATTGGGTTGGGACTTGCAATCGATTATTCGCTGCTTATCCTCTTCCGTTTTCGAAAAGAGTACGCAGGTTCCCCTCAGGATTTAGATGGCTCCATCATCAGAACTATGGCGAGCGCCGGAAGAACCGTTGCGCTCTCCGGCATGACGGTCGCGATAACACTCACCTCCTTGATACTGGTGCCGATTCCCTTTGTTAGATCACTTGGGGTTGCATCGGTTCTAGTTCCCCTTGTTTCACTCGCCGCAGCATTTACCTTGCAGCCCGCCTTGCTCTCACTATTGAAATCCCAAGCATCAGATTCAAAAATACGTACCGCGGTCTTCGGACGGCTGCCAGAGTTGATTGCGCGCAAACCATTTATTGTTGCGATTTCCTCCCTCATAACCCTTGTGGGGCTGGCCCTACCTATCTATTCATTGCATATCACCCCAAGTTCTTTCACCGCCATACCAGCCCAGCTAGAGTCACAAAAGGCCCTTTCTTTGGCTACCGCTGTCGTCGGAACAGGCGTTATAACGCCTAATCAACTGCTTATTGATTTAGGAGCCGACGGGGAGGCTGCTAGCGCTGCCATCGTCCCAGCGCGCGATGCACTATCAGCGGCGCTCCTGAAGAACTCAGAGATCGTTGTTGTTGCCGCTGGCGGAAAGCCACCTTACGTTGACCCGACAGAAAGGTATCTGCGCATATTCGTCATCGGTCGACACAGCTTTGGCGCCCCACAGTCGCAAGCGCTGGTCCAGGAATTACGAGCACTCAAGTTGTCCCACTATGGGTTTCCTAATTCAGCAAAACTCTATATCGGCGGAGCTGCCGCCCAGGGCTTGGATCTCATCCACGTCCTCTCTCGGACGTTCCCTTGGATTGGCCTCTTGGCTTTACTAATTACCTTCTTACTTCTATTGCGCGCCTTTAAATCCTTGGTTCTACCCATGAAAGCAATCGTGCTGGACCTAATTTCGCTCGGGGTTACCTTCGGAATCGTCGTTCTCGCATTTGGAGATCAAAACTTCGCAAAAGTCCTAGGTATTTACCATCTCAATACGATCGAAGCCTGGGCCGCCGTCTTCTTGGTAGTGCTGCTCTTTGGTGTATCAATGGATTATGAAATTTTCATCATCTCGCGGATCAAAGAGGCGAAGGATCGCGGCCTATCAAACGCAGATGCCATTACCGAAGGTGTCGCTCAAACCGGAATTGTCGTAACTTCTGCCGCACTCATTTTCATCGGCGCTGTCTCTGGATTAGCACTTGGCCGATTTGCAGGCCTGCAAGAGATCGGCATTGGCCTGGTCTTTGGGGTTTTGATCGATGCCACCATAGTTCGTGGCCTCTTATTGCCGAGCGTTATGGTCTTACTGGGCCGCTGGAATTGGTGGTTGCCCGCATCGATAGCTCGGATAATTAAAACTAGCCCCCGACCTCTGAATGAAGTCCGGGGCTAGTTCAGTTAATTTACTTCTTATCGCACAATCTTGATTGCGAAGTGGAAAGCAGGTACTTGATAACCAAGTGCCAACCCTGGGAAATCCCGGTCATATGAGAGAACTGGGAGCATTCCGTAAGGAGTGTTAGCAAATGATGGTTGGTTTGTGTACAGCAATGGATGGAAGTCGATGATGTGCGTACCAGGAGCACCAGTAGCAATCATCTTGACGACCATGTATCCATTGGAGTTAAAACCACATCCATACCCGATGTAATTGTTATCGTAAGTTACGGCGAGTGTGTTATCCAGCTGAGTCCATCCGACACCCTTAATGCTGATGGTGAAAGCTTCACCATTCTTAAAGGTTGTCGTTGGAGCACCGGCTTGACCGCGCGCTACAGAGTCTGGAGAAGTGGATGAGTCAAACTTTGCAACTCCCATTCCAATGACCTTGCCCTTACTATCGTAGAAAGGCATGATGCTTTCTTTTACATAGAACGGGGCTTGTGCCTCGATTACTGCTCCCTTAACCATTTGGATAACGTGAAATCCACCTAGGTTATCTGGGATGGTGATATCAGTTGAGGAAGAGCCATTGAGCACCGTTGCGGTTCCCAGTGGGATCGAGTTAAAGGACCAGCAAGTGCCGGTGCAATTAACGCGGTTACCAACTACGGTTGACCAAACTATTTGATAAGTGCCATCGGTTGCTACCTTGGCAGTCTTAACATTTACCTTAGAGAGGATGTCGCCGCTCGTCTTAGAGAGGGTCATCGTTGCTACGGTGTTTGGGTCCATTCCGACTGTGGAAAGAGTGGTACGTAATGACGTTGTAGGTTCGACCACAGCAGGGAAAGTTGCCGATGGAGTTCCAACGCCTGGATCGTTAGTAACAGTAAATGGAAGCGAGCCACCATTTGCGTAAGGAACTGGTGACTGGATGATGTTCATGTAGGTGACACCAATTGCATCTCCAACATTTACATAGTGAACTCCGCGTGGACCAGCGGCGCGGATAGTTACAACACCGGTACCGCGAGTCCAGAGAGCTTGCATCTCTCCGGCCATGTTGTTATCCCAGTGAACCGCGGCTCCAGCGGTATAGAGAGTTGCTCCCATACCGGTATAGGTGATGGTGATTGGAGTTCCTATTGGACCGCTAGAAGGCGATATCGTAAGAGCGCGTGTGGTTTGGTAACCGCCGTGTCCTAATGCAGCGCCGTTCTGCACGACATAAATGTCATGCACTCCACCGAAATCTGATGGAACAGTCGTTGAAAACGAGAAGGCACCGTTCGCATCGGTGGTAACAGTTGCCATATTCACGTTGAACTTTGTAATGCTATCGCCTAAGTAGTTAACAGAACTCGGTTGAACATCGGCGACCCAAGTTCCAGAGGCAGTGCCCCACGTCATTTGAAGAGTGGCACTTGCAGGTAATCCACTGCCCGAAACCACCATCGGCGATCCAACTACGCCTTGATTCGGAGTAACGGATAGGTTGACCATGGTTGTGGGAACCGTAAATGTTGCGGCTACTACCCCGGTAAAGGGAAGCGGTGCGACATTAGGGATTCCACTTGGTGCGACCAAGTTTATTGGTGTGTATGCAGTATCTGCACCTAGGGCCGGAGCCACTAGGAATACCGAGAAGAGCGCCGCGACGACGCCCTTCGCGATAAGTGATCTGCCAGGTATTGCTTTCTTCGTCTTCATGATGGACCTTTCCTAGAGTTTCATTTGGTTGTAGCTAGGAACCGCGTCGACGGTTCAGCTCTGTTTTAGTTGGTTGGAACCGCGTACAGAGTTAGTTGTGAAGTAGGTGTGAAGTTTGACTGCCAAACAGCCGTAGCACCTTTGAGTGCTGGTGATATTGAAACCGTCTTGTAGTAGCTGACGCGATCATAAATCTGTACGCCATTGGCATCTCTAACGCGTACTCCATTGAGCATGCGAGGAGCCCTCTTGGTAGCCAAAACCTTGATCGTATTTTGATCCTTGGTGGTTACGGTTACCTTGAAGTTAATGACTCCCAGCGTGTTATAAAGACCGGCAGTTGTTCCCGTCTTCAGAACAGCTGTCCAAAATGCGACTCCGCTGTGATTTCCATAAGCGAGAGGAATTGGTGCAGCAACTCCAGCGACGGTAACGAATGCGCTCGAGACGTTGGTGCTATCTAATACAGCGCCACCGAGGTCAGCGTCGTTTCCGTAAACACGAAAGACGATCGTTTGACCCGTTATGAATTGGCTAGTAACAGCGCAGCTAACGCCAAAACGTGGGGCAAGAACACCAGTTGTACCGCTAGCCAAAACGGTGTCTACGTAGAGGCTAAGTGGGTTTGGTGCAGTGCCTTGCACAGGAGTACCGGTTTTAACAGTCAGAGGGGCAGCATTAGCGACGGTATAGGTCACAGCATCTGTTGGAGTAAGCACAGCATTAAGTACTGCTGGACCAGCAGCGGCTGGGACCCAAGAGCACTTTGCAACAAAAGGAGCAACAGTGGTTGTGGCAACTGCTTCGCAACCAACAACTACGGTTGTTCCCACAGAGAAAGCTACATTTCCTGGCGCACCAGCGGTTGCAACAATTATTGCTGGACTAAGACCGAAGACTGTGCTTCCGCCAGAGAGGACAAGCGTTGGGGCGGTTCCAGCAGCGCTTGCTGCAGAACTTCCGACTAGTGATGCTCCTGCTAGGGCGAGGGCCACTATCAG
>CAIKID010000289.1 GCA_903827345.1 uncultured Actinomycetes bacterium
AGTGGCCGAACAACCCAATCGGGGCTTGGATCATGGCGCGTATATTCCGCTTCTTAAAATGTTTCCGAACGCCGACATTCCAGTTTTACAAATGTCGATCCCGACGCACGATCCAGAGAAATTATTTGCGATTGGCAAGAAGCTCGCTCCACTGCGTGAAGAGGGCGTTTTGATTATCGGAAGTGGATTCTTAACGCACGGCCTGCCATTCCTCCGCGATTTCAGTATCGATGCAACTCCACCGGGGTGGAGCGTTGAATTCGATCTTTGGGCGCAAGAGGTTTTAAGTCGCGGTGCGGTTGATGAGCTTATGAATTACAAGTCACTCGCTCCGGGAATGCCATACGCGCATCCCACGGTTGAACACTTTGCACCTATCTTCATCACACTTGGAGCAGCAACGCAGGCAGATGCCGCACCTGAAACTACGATCGATGGTTATTGGATGGGATTGTCAAAGCGCTCTTTTCAAGTCGCCTGACGTTTGGGATTGCCGACATAAAAGCGGCCGAGAAATTCGCGCTTAAACTCTAAGAAGTCGCCGTTATAAATCGCTTCCCGCATCTGATCAACGAGGCGAACGATAAATCTCTCATTGTGAATCGTAGCTAAGGTGGCAGCAACCATCTCTTTGGATCGAAAGAGATGAGCTACATACGCTGCCGTGTAATTGGCGCAGGTATAGCAATCGCATTCTGCATCGATCGGAGCAAATTGGCGCTGATATTTCGAGTTACTCAAATTGACGCGGCCATCTCGGGTAAAGACCGCGCTAGTTCTAGCTTGGCGACTAGGCGCGACGCAATCGAAGGTATCTGCTCCATTTTCAACACCGATGAAGAGGTCATCGGGTTCTCCAATTCCTAAGAGGTGACGTGGCTTATTTTGGGGGAGTTCCTCGCACATCCAGCCCACGATCGTCCCTAGCTTCTCTTTGTCGAGCGCTCCACCTAAACCGAAGCCATCAAAGGAAATTCCATCTTCATCGAGCCCCGCTAAATCTCTAGCCGCTTTACGGCGCAGATCTTCATACTGCGCACCCTGTAGTACTCCAAAGAGAGCTTGATATGGGCGGTGAGCGCGCTCTTGCGTTAACCGACCGTGTTCAACTAAACAGCGTTTGGCCCAGAGTCGAGTGCGCTCAACGGAGCGCTCTTGATATTCGCGAGTGTTGTGCAGCGTTGTGCACTCATCGAAGGCGAAAATTATGTCAGCGCCGAGTTGGTGCTGAACCTGCATCGATACCTCGGGAGTGAAGCGATGCATCGAACCATCGAGGTGGGATTTAAATGTGACGCCATCATCATCGACATGGGCGAGACGTTCTTTATTTTCAGCGATGACCTCATCGGAGCGGAAGGTTTCGGTATTCATGGCAATAACTTTTTTGAATCCCACTCCCAGAGAGAGAACTTGAAATCCTCCGCTGTCGGTGAAGGTCGGACCCGGCCAATTCATAAAACTTCCCAACCCACCGGCTTGATCAACTATCTCTGGCCCGGGCTGCAGGTAGAGATGGTAAGCATTGGCGAGAAGCGCCTGACCTCCCAAATCCTGCATGGACTCAGGGAGGACTCCCTTGACCGTGGCCTTAGTCCCTACGGGGATGAAAGCAGGGGTCTGGATTGTTCCGTGAGGAGTAGAAATAACTCCAGCCCTACCCAGATTATTGGGTAGGGCGCTCTTTACTTCAAAAACAAATTGCGCTTCCGTTACGGAAATTTTAAACGAGTTTTCCGAGAGCTTGCACCAAGCTGACATTGTTATTAGATAACAAGACGGTCAAGGCATCGCCACTCTTACCTGGGCAAGAGAGAGCCCATTTGAATGTGCTCGCAGCTCCTGCAGGTAACGCGGCTTGGGGAGCGCCTTGAATCGCATTATCGCCATCGAGAATATCTGCGCAGGCCCCTGATGGAGTTGTAGCCGTGACTGTCATCGCGCTCAAATTGAGAGCAACTTTTGGGGTCACTGAAATACTGAACGAGACAAATAATTGACCGGGTATTTGGCCCGAGGCGAAATGCCCAGGGGTGAAGCTGCTAGGCGTACTTAACGTGAAAGATGCACCATCGGTGGTTGCAAGGGTTGCACCAAAAGCGCCGCTTCCCTGCGCCGCTGCGACGGTATTTTGGACTAGAGCCTGGTTGTCCTTTGATGATGGTGCGGATGATCCGCAAGCAGCCAGAAGTAAGACTGCCGAGAACGTAGCTATTGCTCCTAATACCTTTTTCATGAATACCCTTTCAATCCCTTATATTGTGGCCAGATTATAGGTATCAGTATAGGCTTCCCTTTTGAAAGTACTGTGCTATCGGATGAGGGGAGAGTTGCGATGAAGGTTAAGCTCCCTATCGCAGGTCGAAATAAGATTAGTTCTAGCAAGGCACGAGCATCCTCCTCACGCACTAACACCGAGATTGTTGGACGCAGTCCGCGCGAGATTGCTTGGGCTCGATTTAAGCGAAATCGCGTCGGCATGGTTGCTGCCACCGTCAGCGTGAGCGTCATCGTCCTCGCCATCGGAGCTCCGATCTTTACCAGGCTCTTTGGAGTCGATCCCAATACGCTGCACACCGATGTGCTGGGCGTATCTGGGATACCTAATCTGCCACACGGTGGCATTAGCTGGGATCATCCACTTGGACTTCTGCCAGGCACCGGGCGCGACATGCTGGCGCAATTACTGTACGGGTCCCGCATCTCATTTACCGTTGCCATTATTAGTACCTCTTTAACGCTATTTATAGGGTTAATGATGGGAATCATGGGTGGATTCTTCCGCGGCCGAGTTGACTCTGTTATTGGGCGCATTACCGATTTTCTCCTCTCTTTCCCCTCATTTTTTATGATCGTTGCACTAAGCATCCCCATGGTCAGCAGAATTGAAGCGACCGGCTTAGCAAAGGGGAATGGCGCTCGCGTCGTCTTTTTGATCATCTTCTTGTCGTTCTTTGGCTGGCCCTACTTCTCCAGAATTATTCGCTCCCAAGCGCTCAGTTTGCGCGAGCGAGATTTCATCACGGCTGCTCAAGCCATGGGTGCGAGTAATCGACGCATAATTTTTAAAGAGATGCTACCGAGCCTGTGGGCGCCGGTCATTGTCTTCGTCTCGCTTTCATTGCCTGGCTATCTCGCCGCAGAATCGGTCTTCTCTTTCCTCGGCCTTGGTATTCAACCACCGGCGTCGACGTGGGGAATCTTGCTCTCTAACGCTACGAACTATGTAACGGTGATGCCCCAGTTCTTTTTGATTTCTGCCGGCTCCCTCGTGCTGGTGGTTCTGGCATTTAACTTGACTGGCGATGCGCTGCGCGATGCCCTTGACCCTAGGAATGAGCGCTAGTTTCCATTCGCTGCGTGTTTGGTAACAATCTGTTATCTGCTGCAGCCAACACGCTCAAATGATTTGAGCGTCACCCCTATCTAACCTATCCAAAAGCCACAAAAGGTGATTAAATCGACCCTACTTGGGCTGTCCCTCAGGCCATCTCTCAACTCAATTAACGCGAATGAGCGTTAACCGAAAAGGAGTTATGAATGAAAAGATTTACATCTCGAAATCGAGTTGTAGCTCTTAGCGCTGCCGCTGCTTTGGTCATTACTACAGCCATGGTTAGTGGATCTGCTAATGCTGCAACTGCAACACCTAAAACAGGTGGAATCATCAACTTACTAACGCACCAGACGCGTCTTGACGCTATGGATCCTGCGCAGGTCTATACAGGTCGCGACATCGCCTTCGAGAGCGCCTACCTGATTAGAACCCTCACCTCTTTCAAGCACGTTGCAACAAGTGCTTCAACTCAATTAACACCTGATTTAGCTACAACGACAGGTGTTCCAAGCAACAAGGCCAAGGATTGGTCCTTCACCATTCGTCCAGGTGCCAAGTTTGATGATGGCAAGCCCGTAACGTGCGCCGATGTTTCATACGGTTCATCTCGTTACTTCGCGCAGGATGTTCTTGCGCCAAATGGTCCTGCCTATCTAGCACAGTGGCTCAACTTGCCTGCAGATCCAAAGTCTGCAAATGGAACCGCATATCCTGGTCCATACAAGGCAACTGCAGCACAGCAAGCAATCTGGAACAAGGCTGTTTCTTGTTCAAAGGATAATATGACTGTTACCTTCCACTTGAAGTTGTCAATCGGTGACTTCAACTACTTCACGACCTATCCAACGACATCACCTGTTGAAAAGGCTCGCGATACTGGTGCTAAGTATGACCTCCACATCGTTTCAACCGGTCCTTACAAGATCCAGACAAATGATAAGAACTCATTAGTCATGGTCCGTAACAAGTACTGGTCCAAGGCTTCTGACCCAATCCGTACTCCTTACCCAGATCAGGTTGTTCTGCAATATGGTTTGGATCAGCAAGTACAGGATCAGATTCTGCTTTCAGATTCGATTCCAAATGCTGTTGGTTTTGACAACATTCTGCCAACAAATCTGACGAAGTTCTTTGGAGGCAACTCTGGCTTTAAGGGTGGCGTCTATAACAAGCCAACTGCATTCGTTGGTTACATTGCGTTTAACGTCTCGAAGATGCCTTGCTTGGATGTTCGCGAAGCTATGTACTACGCACGTGATGCCAAGGCAATTTTGGATTACGCCGGTGGAGAAGTTTATGCAGGCAGCTATGCCCAAGCGCTCACCTCTCCAGCTGACACAACGGACTACACACCAAACGGTATCTGGGGTCCAGGAAATCCAAATTGGAAGCCATCAGGCAACGTCGCACTAGCTCAATCCCTTATGGACAAGGCGAAGGTCGACTGTCCTGCTGATTGGACTAAGGCAACAACAACCGGCATAACTGTCGACGTTCGTACCTCGTCAACTCTGAATGACACAATTCCAATCAACACTGCCGCATACGCACGTGCTGGAATCAAGGTCAACTACAACATCATTCAGTCGGGTTACTACCCAACCGTCATGAATCCTGCGAAGCAGAGCGATATGTCTGCCTCAGGTTGGTCATATGACTGGCCTAACGCTTCTACAGTTATCTACGATCTCTACACTCCTCAGGGCGGCTTCGATTTGTCGCAGAACACAGCAGATCCTGCCTACAAGGCATACGAAGCTGCAGCGACACTTGCCCTAGGAAATACAGATCGCGCATCTCAGGCTAAGCAGTGGAAGGCGCTAGATAAGCTAGCAGCTGCCAAATTCTGGGTGCTTCCTACAACCACGATTAATGACCAAACTGCGTGGGGCACCGGTATCGGAGGCCTGTACTTCTGGGCACCGCAATCAACGCCTGACTACGTGAAGTTGTACGTCAAGTAATCAGTCGGTTAGAAATAACTGAGTAATATCTAAGTTAGTTCAAAAAGACAGCCGCCCTAGAAATAGGCGGCTGTCTTCTTGAATGTGTATGCTTCCTACTTGTACAAACGAATAGTTATTAGGATAGAGAAAGGTTGTGCCAGTTGATCGGTTTTATCTCTCGGCGCCTCACTTTCTCCATTATTACTCTGCTGGTTGTCACTCTCGCTGTCTATGGGATCTTCTCACTGCTTCCATTTGACCCTGCGGCGCTCACCTGTGGGCAACATTGCAACCCGCAAATTATTCACTCCAATCGCATTCGACTGGGCTACGACAAGCCACTCTTGTTCCAATTCTGGCTATTTGTTAAGGGAATTTTCTTAGGGCGTACCTACGGATTCGGAGCTGGCTCATTCACATGCCCCGCTCCAAGCTTTGGCTTCTCATTTAACCAAAATGAATGTGTATCTACTTTGCTCGCTCAATCTTTTCCAATCACCATCAACCTCGCCATCGGTGCATTGATCATCTGGTTAATCATGGGAGTTGGACTAGGAATCTTGGCCGCTCGTTACAAGGGTAAATTCCTTGATACGGCAAGTTCTATATTTGTATTGCTAGGCATATCGTTGCCGATCTTCGTCACTGGTTTATTTATGTTGATCTGGGTATCGCTTAAGTGGAAGATAATTCCTATCCAACTTCAAGGTTACGTTTCGATATTTTCCAACCCCGTCGCTTACGCCAAGTACTTTGTGCTGCCTTGGATAACGCTGGCATTCGCCTTTGCCGCTCTCTATACACGATTCACTCGAGCCTCGATCTTGGAAACTCTAGGCGAGGATTACATTCGTACCGCGCGGGCTAAGGGCCTTTCAGAGAAGATAGTCCTTCGCAAGCACACCTTCCGCGCTGCTTTGGCTCCAATCGTGACAATGGCGAGTCTGGACTTTGCTGGTCTGATCGGTGGAGCAATCCTTACCGAATCGATTTTCAATCTTCCGGGCCTGGGTCGCCTGACCTTGCAATCAATTTACGAGTTTGATCTCAACGTCGTCGTCGCGACAACGATTATCGCGGCAGCAGTCGTTATCACTATGAATCTCATCGTAGATTTGTTATACGCCGTGCTCGACCCACGTGTGAGGATCTAGTGGATAATACAAATCAGCTCTTAAAGATTTCCAATCTACAAGTTTCCTTTCCAACTGATGATGGTGACGTTAAGGCTGTAGATAATTTGAATCTCACCCTGAATGTTGGCGAGACCGTCGCGATTGTTGGCGAGTCTGGCTCTGGCAAGACAGTGACTAGCCTCTCTGTTATGGGCTTGCACAATATGCGAGCTACCAAAGTTTCTGGGGAAATATTGGTTCGCGATGGGGATGAGACTGTTGACGTTGTCTCTGCGAGCGTAGAGAAAGTTCGCGGTTTGCGTGGTCGAGCGGTCTCCATGATCTTCCAAGATCCCATGTCCTCGCTCCATCCTTACTATCGAATAGGGAATCAACTAGGTGAGGCATTCCTAGTTCACAATCCAGGCAAGAAGAAGGAAGCCAAAGCTAGAACTCTCGAGATGCTTGAGCTTGTAGGGATTTCAGAACCCGATAAGCGTGCCAACGAATATCCACACCAATTTTCCGGCGGAATGCGTCAACGTGTAATGATCGCCATGGCCCTTATGAACAACCCTAAGGTGCTGATCGCCGATGAACCTACGACGGCGCTCGATGTAACGGTTCAGGCTCAGATCCTGACCCTTCTCAAAGATTTGCAAAAAGAATTTAAAATGGGAATTTTGATTATTACCCACGATCTTGGCGTCGTGGCCCAGATCGCCGATCGAGTCTCTGTTATGTATGCCGGAAATCTCGTCGAGCAGGGCAGCGCTGATGATATTTTCTA
>CAIKID010000290.1 GCA_903827345.1 uncultured Actinomycetes bacterium
ATCGCTAGGTTCCACCGCGTAGCCTCATAAGACGCTATCCTGTACCCCTGACCCGCGAGGGTCGAAGCCGTATACCCAATCGCACTAATTGCCCGCCTGCTCGCAGGTGAGCCGTGTGAGGAAATAAAAGGAGCCTGACCGTGGTTTTAGCGTTATCGATTCTTCTGGTGATTACCAGCGTTCTCATGATCCTCTTAGTTCTGCTCCACAAGGGCAAGGGCAGCGGTCTTTCGGACCTCTTTGGCGGTGGAATCTCCTCCAACTATGGCGGCTCATCCGTCGTTGAGAAGAATCTAGATCGCATCACCATCGTCGTCGGTGGTCTCTGGTTCGCCGGGGTAGTCGCCCTGAGTCTGTACCTGAAGTAATATTTTTATTCATATATAAGAAAATTTAAAGGGAGCAAAAATGGCAGGAAGTGCAATCCGCGGTAGTCGCGTCGGTGCTGGCCCAATGGGTGAGGCAGAGCGCGGCGAGGCGATAGCTCGCTTTCGTGTCTCTTACTGGTGCGCCAATGGCCACGAGACCCGTCCCTCCTTTGCAGAAGATGGAACAGTTACGATCCCGAATGAGTGGGATTGCCCGCGCTGCGGTTATCCAGCGGGCTTAGATAAAGATAAGCCGCCGCTACCTGTAAAGAATGAGCCATACAAGACCCACTTGGCTTATGTAAAAGAGCGTCGCACCGAGGCTGAAGCAGAAAAAATTCTCGGCGATGCTTTATCAAAATTGCGCGGCGACGACTAAAACTTCGCTAGCTCTACGAGCAACGTCTGCAATCCAGCTTTCCGTTTTTTGAGGTGGATGCGCAACAAAGGAAATTTACGATCCGATAACGCCTGACCATCCCCAAGTGCCTGCGCCATTAGCAAGGTATGAAATGAGAAATTCTGGTGGGGGATCGCCAGATCACCTTCGTTCTCCCCGGTGATTTGTAGGAACGCGCCGTTATGTTGTCCGCCCTTATGAAATTGGCCGGTGGAATGTAGAAAACGTGGACCCCAACCAAAGGTTGTGCCCTTGCCGCTCGCGCGCGCTACTAACTCACGAAGATCTGGTGCTTGGTTATCAATGCCACGCGCCAGGTAAGCCATGATCGCGATGTAATGACTGGAATGCGCAAAAAAGTCTTGCAGTTGGCCCGCGAGATCTTCTGCCTTTGATGAACTGTAAACCGCAAATAGGTCGTTCTCGAAGGTGGCTTTGAAATGCGGCACCTTTCCATCGTTCCACGTTGAAAGGAGAGCGCCGGTCCGCTCTTTCGCCTCTGTAACATTTGGTTGATTAAATGGGTCGACAGCAAGGCTGTAGCTCAGGAGCGCAGTTACCCACTCCCACAAGATGAATTGTTCGCCGAGCGTTCCGAGAACTGCGAGATCTGCTCCGGTTCCGGCTTGAAAGCCAATCTTGAGAGCGGCTCCTGCGATATCTGCATTTTCCGATTCAATAGCGATGGGAAGGCGTCCCGTTTGATTCTTTCCGGTGGACTCAGCAACAAGTTGCTCGATCCAGTCAGAGATCCCAGGTAGATCTGAACCTGCGTCGAAGAATGCAACGTTCTGTTCACCTTTGTCGAATATGGTGGCGGCAATCTGCACGGCGACGGAATCGGGCTTTACGAAAGTTCCCGAAGCAGCAGCTGCATCATCGATCAAGATCGAAACATCTACGCCGATCAACGCAGCAGGAACTAAACCAAATGCAGAGAGCGCGCTGTAACGGCCTCCGACGCTGGGATCTGCATTTATTACGCGCAGCCCATCGGCGCGCGCCGATTTATCTAGGGGTGAACCTGGGTCGGTGACAATGACAAAGTGTTCTGCCGGGTTAAGCCCTGCATCGTGGAATATCTTGGTAAAAAAAGCCTTATGAGAAGCGGTCTCGATGGTAGATCCAGATTTGGAACCTACGACGACGAGGCTATGTACGAGATCAGAGGGAATCGCGGCCTTGATCTGATCAGGATCGGTTGTATCCAAAACAGTGAGGTTTTTGTTGTAACTCTTCGCGATTACCTCCGGGGCGAGCGAAGAGCCACCCATCCCGGCGAGAACGATTGTCGAGATCTCTTTAGTGCGGGCCCATGCAGTGAGGGCATCGAGTTCTGGAAGCAAGGCTCGCGAAGATGTCGGAAGGTCGATCCAATTTAAGCGGACGGCTGCTTCGGCTTGCGCCTCTAGCCCCCACAGAGTGTGATCTTTGGCCGCTAAGCGAGAGAGAATTTCGTTAAAGGAATTCTTTGTTGCCGTAGTGGCAAGTTGTAAAGCAGGACCGGAAACAGTAATCATTTAGGAAACCGCACTCACATTGTCTAGTAGTTCTTGCCAGGCATCGGCAAATTTCTTCACTCCATCTATTTCAAGAAACTCAACTACATCAGCGACATCTATGCCAGCAGCATGGAGCGCTGCGAAGTGAGCGTGTGCTCCGGCAATCGCCGGAGTGATCGTGTCACCTCGAACTGCACCATGTGCGCGGACCTCATTCAGGGTTGCTTCTGGCATGGTGAGATCGGAAGAGCGTCGTGTAGGGAAAGAGTGTAG
>CAIKID010000291.1 GCA_903827345.1 uncultured Actinomycetes bacterium
AGGCATCGGCAAATTTCTTCACTCCATCTACTTCAAGAAACTCAACCACATCAGCGAGATCTATGCCAGCAGCATGGAGCGCTGCGAAGTGAGCGTGTGCTCCGGCAATCGCCGGAGTGATCGTGTCGCCTCGAACCGCACCATGTGCGCGGACTTCATTCAGCGTTGCTTCTGGCATGGTGTTTACACAATGTGGCGCGATGAGTTCAATGACGTACCGGGTGGAGTCATAGGCCTTGTCTTTGACGCCGGTTGAAGCCCAGAGTGGCCGTTGTTGATTTGCTCCGTGCGCTACCAACGCCTGCCAACGTGGCGAAGAGATAACAGAAAGGAATGCCTCGTACGCGAGGACCGCATTTGCAATGGCAGAGGCGCCACGCAGCGGTGAGTGTGGGGCAATCGCGTCAAGGCGCTTATCAATTTCGGTATCGAGCCGAGATACAAAGAAAGATGCCACGGAGTGAATTTCGTTGATAGGTAAAGCGGCAGCGCGGCGATCTTCGAGACCGGCGAGGTATGCATCCATGACTAATTTGTAGCGTTCCACAGAGAAGATCAAAGTGACGTTAACGCTAATACCAGCTGCCGTAAGTTCGCGAATTGCGGGGAGTCCTGCGATTGTCGCGGGGACTTTTACCAGGAGATTTGGGCGACTGATCAAATTCCAGAGTGACTTACCCTCTGCAATAGTTGGTTGCGTTTGGTGCGCCAAGAAGGGATCGACCTCGATACTGACGCGGCCATCAACGTGGTGCGATGAGTTGAAAATATCCGCAAAGAGATCACATGCTGCCATTACATCTGCCGTAGTTAAAGCAGTAACAATTGCAGCAGTATCTACGCCTTGGGCTTTGAGGGCCAATACTTCGTCTTTGTATAGCAGGGAGCCTTTAATTGCAGAGGAGAAGATGCTGGGATTGGTAGTGACTCCGACAACCCTTGAGGTGGAAATAAGCTCTGCCAGGCTTCCGGTCTGCAAGCGATCGCGCGAGAGATCATCGAGCCAAATTGAAACGCCAGCGTCGCTCACTGCTTGAAGATTTGAAGGCATTACTTTCCCACCTTTGTGATGGATTCCTTAGCTGCCGCCACGACCGCCTCTGGTGTAAAGCCAAACTCTTTGAATAGCACTCCTGCGCCAGCGGATGCACCGAAATGGTTGAGGCCGATCGAGACACCTGCATCTCCAACATACTCACGCCAACCGGCAGTGACCCCGGCTTCTACACTCACGCGTGCTTTGACCGCGGCAGGCAATACCGCTTCCTTGTATGCAGCGTCATTCTCTTCGAACCATTCCAAGCACGGAGCGCTCACAACCCGGGCACGGATGCCCTCATTTTTGAGAATCTCTTGCGCTGAGAGCGCCAAGGCAACTTCAGAACCCGTAGCAATCAAGATGACATCAGCAACTCCGTCAACGTCGCTTACTACGTATGCACCCTGGGCGACCCCTTCGGCGCTCCCATATAGCGCGCGGTCAATGACGGGGAGATTTTGACGAGATAGAGCGAAGCCGGCTGGTTTAGCGCGCGTGATTATTTCGCGCCAAGCGATAGCGGTTTCATTGGCATCTGCTGGGCGAATTACCGCAAGATTAGGAATCAGACGCAGAGAAGCAACATGCTCGACGGGTTGATGAGTTGGACCATCTTCACCTAGACCGATTGAATCGTGTGTCCATACATATGTGACGGGCAGATTCATAAGCGCGGTGAGTCGAACTGCTCCGCGCATGTAATCGCTAAATACTAAGAAGGTTCCACCAAATGGTTTACTCAGGCCGTGCAAGGCAATTCCGTTGAGGATTCCGCCCATGGCATGTTCGCGAATACCAAAGTGGATCAAGCGGCCATATGGATCGGAATTTGCGACCGCGCTACTTGCGGGCAAGAAAGACTTGCTTCCTTCGATAGTGGTGTTGTTGCTACCGGCAAGGTCGGCTGAACCGCCCCAGAACTCAGGTAGGACAGAGGCAATAGCCGAGATGATCTTTCCTGATGCGGCACGAGTGGCAACATCTTTACCGGCCGGAAAGGTCGGGATCGCTGATTCCCAAC
>CAIKID010000292.1 GCA_903827345.1 uncultured Actinomycetes bacterium
GACGTCCAAGCTACCGGGGGATGCCGCTGCTGGGGAGACCATCGTCATAGTCGTAAGCAGTCCGACGGAAGCGATGAGACTTACGCTTTTCCGAATTCTGTGACCCTTAATAAATTTCTGAAAGACGATAACCGTATTCTGGAACTTTGAGCTGCTCACGATATGACCTCCGAGGCCAATGGTTGTTTAACCCCTCAAAGGTAAGGAATATGACCGGTTACTAGAAGGTCAATGTCCGGACATTGGCGGTCATGACTATTCTGATTTACAAGATAAAGGGGCTACCTCTCCCCGTTTTGCTAGGTGGGGTGAGGCCAATGGGTGATGCTTAGACAAGGAGTTTAATCAGGGAAACGGGTCGTCATGAGTTCCATAGTCAAGGTCGGATCTCTTGCCTCATTCTTACAAGATGGTGACCAGTCACTAGATGCCATCTCTCGCTTTCTCGTTCTGGACACTTTCGTCGAATTAGATCCCGCGGGCATTTCACTCGGCTTACTCAGGTCCAACGGATATTTGGAGATGCTCGCTGGATTTGGCTATGACGCGCATGCTCTTGAGGGTCATGCGTCGATTCCAATGCGCAGAGAAACGCCAATGACTAAGGCCATTAGGCAAAACAGATTGGTCGAGTTAGCAAATTCGCAGAGTTTTAACTCGGCACATTCGACTTTCTCCAACTCAATGTTCCCGCAAGGTTTTGCCTCCGCAGTTGCTTTTCCGCTGCATTCGGTGGGAGCTGGCATTCTATTTCTAGAGAAGAAATTCAGACTGACAGCAGAACTTCGATCATTTATCACCACGGTTGGATCTATTGTCGCACTCGAGATCGCGAAGCGCCAAGATATGGCTCCGAAACATAATATTTTGAAATCAGCATTCAACGGGGACACTTCCAGTTTAACCAGCCGCGAACAAGTTATTTTGGGGTTAATTATCACCGGTGCTACCAATATCGAAATCGCGAGAGAGATTGGCTTCAGCGAATCCTTGGTGCGCCAAGAGACAATCGCCATTTACAATTTGCTCGGCGTCAGCGGCCGCAAGGAGATTTTGGAGAGAGTTTCGGAAGATCCAGAAATCTTTGCAAGCGCCATCGCCGTGGGTCTGGCTATTACGAAGGCTTAATTTACTTGTTGTAATTTCATCCTTTCGGATGATCCTCTAACCATTTGGTTCTGCCACTTTTGCGCGATGAACGCAGAGCACCTAGAAGTTATCGATGAAGCACCACGGATCGTACGATTTGCTCGGCCGGGCCTAATTGAGGCCAGCGTCGATGCCCAGGTGGCACCCACCCTGCAACTCGTTGTGGCAGACAAGAATGAAAACGGCGCCGCACAACGCAAGCTCTTCTTGGTACCCACTCCCCAACACTTGGAAGGTGAAGATGTTGATCGAGAATATTTGCCCAAGCCATCGGCGCTGACAGATCTTCCGCCGCTACAAGAAACCGTCGGCCGATATGTCTTAGGGGTAGTCGAAATCTGGGGCGGGCGCAGGCAACCGATGCAGTTAGCGCGCCTTTCTCACCGTTTGGTCTACGCCAAGATCTTGGACCTGGCAGGAAACCAGCGTGAAATACCCAAAATTCGTCGGGTATATATCAACGAGCCGATCGAAGGTGTTGCGGAAACTACGGTAACGCTGCGATTTAATGACCGAGTGCGCTCTCTTGTCCTGCGCTTTGAAGGTGTTGATAAACGCTGGCTTTGTACCGAACTGGCGCTGCTCTAATTAAATTCTTGTTGCGCCGCTTCTAAACCCTTTTCAATGAGGCGCTCTACAGCTTGTGCGCCGCGCGCAATAAAGTCATCAAGCTCTTTCTTCTCAGTGCTCGCAAAAGGCTTTAGAACAAAGTCGGCTGGATCTTGCGGGCCTGCAGGACGACCGATTCCCATGCGCACTCGAAAATATCCCGGTCCGCTGAAATGAGTCGTGATGTCCTTGAGACCATTGTGGCCATTGTCCCCACCGCCTTGCTTGATGCGAATGGTGTTGAAGGGAATATCGAGTTCATCGTGAATCACAATGACATGGCTCGGATCGACTTTGTAGAAGTCAGCGAGAGCCTTGATAGGCGCGCCCGATTCGTTCATAAAGATCTTGGATTTTGCGACTGTGACAGGGATCTGGCCGAGATGAATATCGGCGACCTCGGTGCGGGATTTATGTGAGGCAAATTTGGAATTACTCGCCAAATAGTTAGCAACCATCTGCCCTATGTTGTGGCGCGTTTTGGCATATTGATCGCCGGGGTTTCCGAGTCCGAAAACCAGCCAGCGATCAGCCATGGTGCGAAGTTAAGTCGTTACTTATTCTTTTGGAGCAGCGGCAGCAGGTGCAGCTTCTGTTGCAGCGGCAGCAGGTGCAGCTACTTCTTCAACAGCAGTTGAGCGCTCTGAAAGGTGAACAACAACCATCTCTGGATCAGAGACGAGAGTGGTTCCGGCAGGAAGTTTTACATCGCCAGCGGTCTTGCTGGTGCCAGCAGGCATTCCAGTGAGATCGAGAACCAAGAATGCTGGGATCGATGTTGCTTCTGCTTCAACTTCAATGGTGTTGTTAACGTGCTCGAGGATTCCATCCTTATCAAATTGACCCTCGGTGTGAACTGGAACTTCAACAGTTACCTTTTCACCCTTGCGGACAATGAGGAGATCGACATGCTCGAAGATTCCTGAAAGGGGATTCTTGGAGACTGACTTTGGAAGAACGAGCTCTGACTTGCCATCAAAGGTGACGTTAAGAAGAACGTTAGAAGATTTAAGAGCAGTTGCGAGCTCGCGTGATGGGAGCGCAACGTGCTGTGGAACTGCATTGTGACCATAGATAACGGCAGGAACTAAACCAGCCTTACGATCGCGGCGTGATGCACCCTTACCAAAGTTGGTGCGCTTGCTACCGTTGATTTGAATCTCGGCCATTTGTTACTCCCTTATAGTGAACGGACACAACACGTTCCAAGAGAGAACCCGTCGATTACGGATATTTCTATCCCTCGCCGGAACGAAGCCCTTAGATTAGCGAATCAGGGGCCTTATTAACAAATTGCCCTTAAAAATCCTTATAAACGCCCTTATGAAAGACCATCGAAGAGGCTGGTGACTGATCCATCTTCAAATACTTCGCGGATGGCACGACCCAAGAGTGGGGCGATGGAGAGGACGGTCAACTTGTCGAAGCGAGACTCTTCGGCGATAGGAAGGGTATTTGTTACGACAACTTCACTGACTCGAGAATTCTTGAGGCGCTCTACAGCTGGCCCAGAAAGCACCGCATGCGTTGCAGCAACGATAACTTCCTTGGCTCCATCGTCAAAGAGAGCGTCAACGGCTTTAGTGATTGTTCCAGCGGTATCGATCATGTCATCGATAACGACGCAGGTCTGTCCCTTTACATCACCGACGACGCGGCCAGTAACAGATTCATTAGGAATCCGTGGATCGCGGGTCTTGTGAATGAAAGCGATAGGAGCGCCACCGAGCATGTCAGACCAACGCTCTGCCACTCGTACGCGACCTGAGTCAGGTGAGACGATTGTTAAACGTGAGCGGTCCACTTTGCTACCAACATAATTTGTAAGAAGTGGAAGTGCAAAGAGGTGATCCACTGGACCATCGAAGAATCCTTGAATCTGCGAGGTGTGAAGATCGACGACCATCAAACGGTCTGCTCCAGCGGTCTTAAAGAGATCGGCCATCAGGCGGGCTGAGATCGGCTCGCGTCCGCGATGCTTCTTATCTTGACGGGCATATCCATAAAAAGGAGCAACGACGGTTATGCGCTTTGCTGATGCGCGCTTGAGCGCATCGACCATGATCAACTGTTCCATGATCTGCTTGTTGACTGGCGAAGCGTGACTTTGAATTACAAAGGCATCCGATCCGCGAACGGACTCTTCAAATCGAACGAAAATTTCTCCATTGGCAAAGTCATAGGCCGATGTTGGAGTGATAGGTATACCAAGTTCAGCGGCGACATCTTCAGCTAACTCGGGGTAACCACGTCCGGTAAAAATTCGTAGACGCTTTTCCGAGCTCAGTCGAAGTTCGCTCATGCTTCCCCCTATACCTTGGAGGGGCCATCGGCGGCCCCGGCTTTTCTGGCAGATTCTGCTGACTTTGTCCCAGCGCGTTTACGTAGGACCCACCCTAAGACATTTCGCTGCTTTGCTCTAGCAACTGCGATGGAACCGGCGGGCACGTCGTCTGTGATGACCGATCCTGCGGCTGTATAGGCGCCATCCCCCACCGTTACCGGGGCCACGAGCATGGTGTCGCTGCCAATTCGGACATCGTTGCCGATCACCGTCTGGTGCTTATCAACGCCGTCGTAGTTCACAAAGATGGTGGCTGCCCCGATATTTGTTCCAGAACCGATAGTGGCATCCCCTACGTAAGACAGATGAGGAACTTTCGAACCGACCCCCACCGTGGAATTCTTGATTTCAACATAAGCCCCGACCTTGGCATCAGCTGCCAGCGCGGTACCAGCACGGATGAATGAGAACGGTCCGACCGTTGCTCCGGCACCGATCTCTGATGAGGCAACTCGCGATTCGATAACGCTCGCACCAATGCCTACGACAACACTTTCGAGAGTGCTCCGTGGCCCGATTAATGCACCGCTGGCGATCTTCGTTGCTCCCGATAAGGCGCATCCTGGATAAATCGTTACATCGCTTGCAATCTCAACGTCCACATCAATCCAGGTAGTAGTTGGATCAACGATGGTTACACCATTTCGCATATGAGAGCCATTGATTCGATCGCGCATAATCGCGGCGCATTCGGCTAGTTGAGAGCGATCATTAATCCCAAGCGTCTCGGTGTAATCATTGGAGCGAATCGCCACCACTTTCTGGTTGGCGGTCTTCATTAGTTCAATGACATCTGTGAGATAAAGCTCGCCCTGGGAATTGCCACTCTTTAAACCAGTGAGCGCAGAACGGAGTGCTGCAATATCAAATAAATAAACTCCGGTGTTGATCTCATCAATCTCTTTTTCCAAGGGATCGGCGTCGCGTTCTTCAACGATCTTGGCGAGGTTGCCTTCATCGTCACGAACGATGCGGCCATACCCAAAAGGGTCAGGGGTGTAGGCCGTCAGAACCGAAGCGTCAGGGTGTAACCCGACGTGCGCATCAAAGAACTCTTGGAGGGTGACAGAGGTAAGCAATGGGGTATCACCAGCAAGAACCAAGACGGTCCCGATATGAGGAGCATTTTCAAGAGCCAATTGAACGGCGTGGCCAGTTCCGTTGCGCTGCTCCTGCACGACAAATGTGGCGCCTGGGAATCCAGCTTCGATATGACCTTGAACGAGTTCGCGAGAAGCTCCTATGACGATGCGTAGCTCTTTCGCTTCCAGAGATGCAATTGCATTTAATACGTGGTCGATGATGGGACGACCAGCAATGCCGTGGAGCACCTTGGGGGTTTTTGATTTCATCCTGGTGCCTTCACCGGCGGCGAGAATAATGGTGAGGTCGAGCTGCTTCATTGCTCTCCCCCTTCTTCACGCGGCGGCGACTTTATGGCTCCGCCACCAGGTATCGATCCTGGACCCTGGGCTTCAAAGGCCCATGTGCTAGCCACTACACAATGGCGGAACCTGAATTGTCCCTTATTAAAGCCAATGCGACAAATACACCAGTTTTTTGCGCGGTCAGAGGGTTTCTATTACCCGCGCGCCAAAGGTCGGTCCAGTGGCGCGAATTACCCCCGCCACAACCCCGCTGGCACTTAACGCCACTGTAAGGTCTAGCGCGCGCTCTTCATCAGCAACCAGGAAGGCGACTGTAGGACCACTGCCCGAGACCACTGCTCCCAGGGCTCCATAATCAATTCCAACGTCGAGGACCAGGCGGAGTGCGGGCCGCAGCGAGCACGCTGCAGATTGCAGATCATTGGCGAGCGATTTTCCAACCAAAAGGGCATCCCCCGCACGTAGCGCTTGCAAAATTTGATCTCCAACTTGGGGCCTTGCAATATCGAGGCCAGTTCGCAATCGATCGCATTCGTTGTAAACAGATTGCGTCGATAACCCTTGCGGTGCCATTGCGAGCACCCAGTTATAACTTCCGCGTGCCAGTACCGGGGTCAGGTGATCTCCATGACCGCGTCCAATTGCAATGCCACCGGTGATCGCAAAGGGAACATCGCTACCTAGTTCGGCGCCCAGCTTTTCCATACCATCGCGTGACATGCCAAGTTCGTAGAGTGCATCGAAAGCGACGATGACAGCGGCTGCATCTGCACTTCCGCCGGCCATTCCTCCTGCAACGGGAATCTCTTTCTTGATGTGAATCGAAATATCAGAATCGAGATCATGTCTATCGATCATTAACTGCGCGGCGCGATAAGCAAGATTTGTTTCATCGAGCGGGACTCCGTGCGCAGTCGCTCCACTGATATCTAAGGTAATTCCAGAACCTGGCTCGGCAAATTTAACGGTGACATCATCGTAAATTGAGATCGCTTGAAAGACCGTAGTGACTTCGTGATACCCATCAGAATCCAAAGGGCCAACGGAGAGTTGCAAGTTCACCTTCCCAGGAACTCGCACAACTACGCCGTTACGCCTCATGGAGTAAGAGTATTAGCAATCGCCATAAAGTCGCTGAGTAGAAGTGTCTCTCCTCGGGCAGTAGGGTCGATTCCAGCGCGGGCGATGGCGGCCTCAGCGGTTCCCTCGAACAGTTGCGAAAGGGCTCCACGCAACATCTTGCGCCTCTGGGCGAAAGCAGCATCGATCACCGAGAAGGTGACCAGCCGGGCAGATTCATCTCCGGCGGCTTCATGGCGTACAAATCGGACGAGCGATGAATCAACATTGGGAATTGGCCAAAATACCTGTCGGGCTACATTGCCACCACCAGAAAGCTCCGCCCACCAGGTGGCCTTAACCGATGGAGAGCCGTAACTCTTGGAGCCGGGTTTGGCTACTAAGCGATCAGCGACTTCGCTCTGCACCATCACCACGCCAGATCGAATGGTCGGAAACTTCTCTAAGAAGTGCAGCAATACCGGAACCGAGATGTTGTACGGCAAGTTCGCAACCACGATTGTTGGCTCTAAGGGAAGTGATTGCGTGGTCAGTGCATCTTTATTGAGCACTATTAAATTCTCAGCTTTAAACCCATGCGCAGCCACTGTGATGGGAAGCTCCGCGGCAAGGCGTTGATCGATCTCGATCGCGACCACCTTGCTGGCGATCTCCATGAGGGCGAGGGTTAAAGATCCTAAGCCAGGTCCAATTTCAAGCGCCACATCATCACTGCGCACATCTGCAACCTTGACGATGCGACGGCAAGTATTTGCATCGACAACAAAGTTCTGTCCCAGCTTCTTGGTCGGATTAACTCCGATGCGCGCCGCTATTTCGCGAATCTCTGCCGCACCTAGGAGTGTTGCCATTTAATCAAAACTTCCAAAGAGGCGCAGCGCATTTTCTGTAACGCGATCGCAGATGTAATCAACACTCTCGCCCCGAAGTTCGGCGATAAAGCGCGCAATATTCGCTACCTGGGCTGGGGTATTGAGAGCTCCACGGTGTGGCATCGGGGCTAAGAAGGGTGAATCCGTTTCCAGCAAGAGTTGATCGATCGGAACCATCTTTGCCGCCTCGCGCAGCTCTGGAGCGTTCTTAAAGGTAACGGTGCCAGCAAAGGAAAGGATGTAACCGGCATCGATACAATCGCGCGCCATCTCTGCATCACCCGAGTAGCAATGAAATATCGTGCTCTGGGGAGCCCCGACTTCGAGCAAGGTATCGAGTACGGCGCGATGCGCATTGCGATCATGAATTACCAGCGCCTTATCAACCTCTTTAGCTAGGGCGATATGTCTACGGAATGAATAAGCCTGCTTATCACGCAGCTCTGGTTCGGTTCTAAAGAAATCTAATCCGGTTTCACCGATAGCTCGGACTCTGGGGTGGCGGGCAAGTTCTTCAATGATCGCTAAGTCGCCTTCGAGATCGGCAACAACCGGAGCTTCATTAGGGTGAAGAGCGACTGCCGCTAAGACTCGACCGGGAAAAGTTTCAGCGCACTTAACGCCCCATCTTGATTGCTCCGCGGAATACCCGACTTGAACCACGCGGTCGATTCCAGCGCGCGCGGCGGAATCAAGCAGTTCGCGAATTTCAGGGGAATCGGGCGCACTCTCGGTGACCAACTCCATATGCGCATGAACATCAATACATGGTCGGGAAAGTGGTTCGGGAACCGGCGCAGCGGGGCGCGGTTCTTTAAGCGAGTGACGATCCGACATCTACTCCGCTTTTTCTTCTAGCCGCGGAAAGAGCACCGCGCCTTTCGTCAC